>JBEHXD010000113.1:0-11723 GCA_048498875.1 Verrucomicrobiota bacterium | reverse complement strand
ACCCGTTCGCCTCCGCCGGCAGCGGCCAATAGAGGAAAAAGACACGGGAGCAGTCATCGAAGAGATACTTAATGCAGTTTGCCCACGAAACACACGAAAGGACACGAAATTAATTCCCAAAACCCAGTTGGCCTGCAAATCACGCGAATAAACTAAATAGCAGGTAGGGCGGATTATCCCTAATCCGCCGCTCAGGATCAGTGAACTCGGATTGATTTTCGTGAGCCCTGACGGCGCATTAAGGATAATGCGCCCTACCTTGTGAAATTCTTTCGCGTCAATTCGCGTGATTCGCGGGCCAACTTGCCTGGTTCCGTTTCGTGCCTTTTCGTGTGTTTCGTGGACAACTCTTCTCTTCCCACGCTTGCCTTGATCCTTTGGTGCCGGCATCACTTTCCAACCCTGCCTCTTGCCCCATGAACCCCGCGGAGCTCAAGAAAACCATGTCGTCGGGACTGCTGTCGTTCCCGGTAACCGACTTCACTGCTGCCGGCGATTTTCGCGCAGACACCTATGTTCAACGCCTCGAGTGGTTGATGCCGTATGGCGCCACCGTGCTTTTCGCTGCCGGTGGCACGGGCGAATTTTTCTCGCTCACGCCCCAGGATTACCGCGAGGTAGTGCGCACCGCCGTTGACACCTGCCGCGGCCGGGTGCCGATCGTGGCAGGCGCAGGCGGCGCGACCCGGCAGGCCATCGCCTGTGCCCAGGAAGCCGAACGGCTCGGCGCCCAAGGCGTTTTGCTACTGCCGCATTATCTCACGGAGGCCGGACAGGACGGCCTCGCCGCGCACATCGAAGCGGTGTGCCAGTCGGTAAAATTTGGGGTCATCATCTACAATCGCGGCGTTTGCCGGCTTCAGGCCGACACCCTGCTCAAGCTCGCGGATCGCTGTCCCAACCTGATCGGCTTCAAGGATGGCATCGGGGAAATCGAGCTGATGGTCACCATCCGTCGCAAACTGGGCGACCGCTTTGCGTATCTCGGAGGATTACCGACCGCCGAAGTCTATGCGGCAGCCTACAAATCGCTGGGCGTGCCGGTCTACTCGTCGGCCGTGTTCAATTTCATTCCGAAGACCGCGATGGAATTCTACCGCGCGATCGCGAAGGACGATCACGAAACAACCGGGCGGCTCCTGGATTCGTTTTTCCTTCCCTACCTGGAAATCCGCAACCGCAAGCCCGGCTACGCGGTCAGCATTGTGAAAGCGGGCGCAAAAATCGTGGGACACGACGCCGGTCCGGTGCGGCCACCGCTGGTGGATCTGAGTGCGGAGGAAGTTGCCCGCCTCGCCGCATTGATCAAGTCGCTCGGCCCGCAATAACCCGTTCCATGGGGCCCGTCGCAGAAAATCCGGCGGAGCGACCGACACGTTTCCGCTATTGGATCGTGTTTTTCCTGTTTCTGCTCACGAGCGTCAACTATGCGGACCGCGCTACCATTTCGATCGCGGGAACGGATCTCGCCCGGCAGCTCAAGCTCGACCCCGTGGCGATGGGATATGTGTTCTCGGCGTTTTCGTGGGCCTATGTGATTTGCCAGATTCCGGGCGGATGGCTGCTGGACCGGTTCGGCTCCAAACGAATCTATTTCTGGAGCATCGTGCTCTGGTCGTTGTTTACGTTTCTGCAGGGCTGCGTTTTTGGCCAGGATCATTCGTTCACCATCAACCTGCCATTTATCGAACCGTTCACCGTCACTGGCGCGGTCCTGATTTTATTCGTGCTGCGTTTTCTGCTCGGTGTGGCCGAGTCGCCGTCGTTTCCCGCCAACAGTCGCATCGTTGCCGCCTGGTTTCCGACCGCGGAGCGCGGCACCGCCAGCGCGGTTTTCAATTCGGCGCAGTATTTCGCCACCGTGCTGTTTGCCCCGATCATGAGCGGGATCACCCACCTGCTGGGCTGGCCGGCCGTGTTCTGGTCCATGGGCGCACTGGGTTTGGTCTTCGCAGTACTCTGGCCAAAATTCATTCACGGGCCGCGCGATCATCCCGCCGCCAACGCCGCGGAGGTAGCCCACATCGCCCACGGTGGTGGACTGGTGGATCTCGATCGAAAAGGCGCACCCGCCGCGGCAGTTCGATGGTCCGTTATCAGGCAATTGCTCAGCCATCGAATGTTGCTTGGCATCTATTTTGGCCAGTACTGCATCACCACGCTAACCTGGTTTTTCCTGACGTGGTTTCCCATTTATCTCGTGAAGGAACGCGGCATGTCGGTGCTGCAGGTGGGGTTTGTCGCAGCCTTGCCGGCCCTCTGCGGATTCGCGGGGGGATTATTGGGCGGTTGGTTTTCCGATGATATGCTGCGCCGGGGCCGATCCCTGACGGCTGCGCGGAAAACGCCCATTGTCATCGGGCTGCTGCTCTCCGTGAGCATGGTCGCCTGCAACTATGTGACCGCGCAGTGGGCGGTCATCCTGTTCATGAGCCTCGCGTTTTTTGGCAAGGGCATCGGCGCGCTGGGCTGGGCGGTGATCGCCGACACCTCGCCGAAAACCGTCACCGGATTGTGCGGCGGACTGTTCAACACTTTCGGCAACGTGGCAGGCATCACCACGCCGATCGCCATCGGCTACATTCTCAAATCGACCGGATCATTCAATTGGGCGCTGGTCTATGTCAGCGCGCACGCGGCACTCGCGATCGCGAGTTACCTGCTCGTGGTCGGCGAAATCAAACGTGTCGAGCTGCATCCTGCCTGAATTTTTTATGAAATCGATCCCCACCGGTTCCGATACACCAAAAGTGACCACCATGCGCGTAATCCCCGTGGCCGGACACGATGACATGTTGCTCAACTTGAGCGGGGCACACGGGCCATTCTTCACGCGCAACATCGTCCTGCTGCAAGACAGCGCCGGGCACACTGGCGCGGGCGAAGTGCCCGGGGGTGAGAAAATCCGCCAGACCCTCGAGGACGCCCGCGCACTCATCATCGGCCAGGCCATTGGAGATTTTGCCACGATCCTGCAAACGATCCATGAGCGTTTCGCCGACCGCGACGCTGGGGGCCGCGGCAATCAAACCTTCGATCTGCGCACGACGATTCACGCCGTGACCGCGATCGAGGCGGCGTTGCTCGATCTGCTCGGCCAGCATCGGGGCGTCGCCGTGGCGGATTTATTAGGCGAAGGCCGGCAGCGCGATTCGGTCGAAGTGCTGGGTTATCTTTTCTACGTCGGCGATCGCCACAAAACCAATCTCCCCTACCGGTCCGAGCCGGACGCGAAGGACGATTGGATGCGACTACGCCATGAGGAAGCGCTGACGACAGGAGCCATCACCCGCCTCGCCGAAGCGGCGCACGCACGCTACGGATTTAACGATTTCAAGCTCAAGGGCGGCGTGAAGCACGGAGAGGCGGAAATGGCCGACGTCACCGCGCTCGCTGAGCGTTTTCCCAACGCTCGCATTACACTCGACCCGAATGGCGCCTGGTCGCTGGCGGAAGCCATCCGCTTATGCAAAGGCCAGGAACACGTACTGGCTTACGCGGAAGATCCCTGCGGTGCGGAGAAAGGATTTTCCGGACAGGAAGTCATGGCGGAATTTCGTCGGGCCACCGGGTTGCCGACGGCGACCAACATGATCGCAACCGACTGGCGCGAGCTCGGTCACGCGCTGGCGTTGCACGCGGTCGACATCCCCCTCGCCGATCCGCATTTCTGGACAATGGGCGGCTCGGTGAAGGTCGCCCAGACGTGTCGCGAGCACGGGCTGACTTGGGGTTCCCACTCGAACAACCATTTCGATATTTCCCTCGCGATGTTCACGCATGTCGCGGCCGCCGCACCGGGGAAAGTCACGGCGATCGATACGCACTGGATCTGGCAGGACGGACAACGCCTCACGAAGGAGCCATTGCTGATCAAAGGCGGACGTTTAACTGTGCCGCAGCGACCCGGACTCGGTATTGAAATCGATTTGGACCAGCTGGAAAAAGCCCACGCTCTTTATCAAAAAATGGGCCTCGGCGCCCGCGACGATGCGATCGCGATGCAGTTCCTGATTCCCGGGTGGAAATACGATCCGAAACGGCCGTGTCTAGTACGCTAGATCGGATTAGGTGTCTCGCGAAGGACACGACGGAGACAGGATTGACGGGAAAAACAATTTCACCTCAACAATTGGTTCGCTGAATTTTATTTCCCCCGCCAAACATTGTATTCGATGAAATCAGCCCATCTGGCCCTTTTCCTCCTCCTCTGCTTCGCAGGATGCGCAGTCACTCCGGATGATGTACCAGACAATGTGGTGCATCTGGCGAATGTAACTATTCTTACCCCAGGATTGGAGACAGCCCAACGTGGAATTGTTTTCTATCCACCCGAACTTTATTCATCGGGGATTTCAGGCCGCATTAAAGTATCTTTGGAGTTGGATGGATCGGGTCAGGTTACCGTAGCCCAAGTGACCGAATCCAACGAACCAAGGTTCGAAGTCCCTTCAATCAAAGGCGCTTTGAAATGGCAGTTCAAACCTGGTCCTCGCAAGGGAGAGATCCTGTTCGAATTCGTAAGCCCAAACCCCACTCAAAATAACCAAACCGGCGCACCGGATGGAGCCACTCTAAAGCCAGCGACAGACATTCCCTCAGGGGATTATATTTTGGTCGAGGATGCCGATGTGAAGCCCAAGCTGATCCTTCCCGTCCAACCGATATATCCGTCCAACGCAGCGAAACTTAATCTTAATGGTTCCGTCGATTTTACCTTCATCATAGACACCGAGGGTAAGACAACCCAGATCCACGTCGTAAAAGCGACCTCCGCTGAGTTCGCCGCGTCTGCTGTTGCTGCGGTGGCAAAATGGCGTTTTTCCCCTGGAATCAAAAACGGTAAACCAGTAGCCTGCTTCGGTCGTCAAAATATTGATTTTTCTTTGGACCATTGACGGTCTGCCTCTACTCCAACCGTGGTTGGGTAACGCGGTTTTCTTTTTTAGAAAGAAACTCCAACGATCTGAAGAAACCGGGTGGATAATTCTCTTCTACAGATGGCTCGTCTAGTTCGTTGTAATCGGAAGGTGGAAAACTCATCCACCATCATGTGCCGTTTTCGAACAGGTTCCGGCAACTTCATCTACAGATAGGATTGGTTGACCGGGGATGCGGCTGACTCAAGGCTGAAGAACCGCGATGGCTCCTTCCGATTCACCCCTTCAGCCATTACCTTATCACGAGGCGCTGGCCAATTATCTCCAGGAGGCGGAGTCCGAAGCCTGGGAGTGGTTTGCCTCGAATCAGGCCCAGTCCGACTACGCCGAGGAGTTGCGATTGGAACTCCTGAAGCAGACTTACCGGCTGGATCCGGCCACCCATCCCGAGGTGTTTCGTATGCTGGATCAGGCTCGCACAGGTTTGACCCCTGATCTCCCGGTCACCCTTTACCAATCGCAGAAAAACCACGGCACGAACGCCGCAATCTTTTGCCTGCCCGGGGAAGCGCATATTGTTTTTGAGGGAAATGTCCTGCAACTGCTCACACCGGGGGAACTGCTGGGCGTGTTTGGTCACGAGCTCGCGCATTATCGTTTGTGGAACGAGTCGGCGGGCCGCTTTTTTGTGGCTGACCGCATGGCGCAGGCGATGGCTTCCGAGGCGCGGGCGGAGCCCAGCCATGGCGAAAGCGCGCGGCTGCTGCGACTTTACACGGAAATTTATGCTGATCGCGGCGCGCTGTGCGTGACGGGAGACTCCGACCCGGTCATCTCAGGCTTGGTCAAACTCGCCACCGGCCTGACTCAGGTGGACGCCGCCAGTTATGTGAAACAGGCCGACGAAGTGTTTGCCCGCTCCAAGGCCCGCACCGAAGGACTGAGTCATCCTGAAACCTTCATCCGCGCCCGCGCCGTCCGCCTCTGGGCAGAAAAAAGTCCCGAGGCCGACTCCGAGGTCACGCGCATGATCGAAGGCACCCTTTCCCTCGAGAAACTGGATTTGCTCGGCCAGCGCCGTCTCACGGATTTCACCCATCGCTGGCTGCGCCTGCTGCTGCGCGCGCCCTGGTTTCAATCCGAGCCGGTGAAAGCCCACGCCCGCCTCTATTTTCCCGAGCTGCAGTTTCCTCCAGCCGAGCACACTGACGAAGACCTGTTGGCTGCGCTCCGGGAAATGCCGGTCAACGTGCGGGATTATTTTTGTTATCTCCTGCTGGATTTCTCCGCGGTCGATCCGGAATTGGAAGATGAACCGCTCAAGGCGGCGTATCTGCTCGCCCAGAAAGTGGACTGGGAAGACCGTCTCGAAGCATTGTCCGTCAAGGAACTCAAACTCAAGAAACGCGATGCAAAGCGCGTGCGGGAGGAAGCGCTGCCGCCACCCCCTACCACCCCGGAGCCCACGGCATGAACGGAGCCAATCCCTCCTTTATCGAGTTTCTCCAGCGCGGCTGCGACGCGGGCGGCTTTGGCACCGATGATGTCATCGGCGCATTCCTCCCCTTGTTGAAACAGATCGCGGAGGCACATCAAAACGGCCTCGTGGCGCCGCTGGATGGCCCGGAGGGTTTGCAGGTGGACGATATCCGGTTGCGAATTGCCGATGGGCAAATGCGGGCTCCCCGAAAAAACTCCGCCCGCATTTCGGAGCTGCAGAAACCTGCCGGGGGAGCGATTGAGGTCATCGGCGAATCCCGCCGCACCGCGGACCTCGACGAAGGAAGCCTGTCGCAAACCGATCTGCTCATCGGCACGCCGGGAGAAGAAGCGAACAAGCCGGTGTACCTGGTGAACTACGTCAGCTGGGAACATCAATGCGGACATCACGACCAGCTGACTGACATTTATTCCCTCGGTCTCGTACTCGCCAGCCTCGCGTGTTCCCTCGACCTGAGCGACTCGCAGGATCTCGAGCTGTTTGTCCGCAACCGGAATAATTTGTTCGGCCTGAACGAGCGTCTGCACCCGGTGATCGCCGGGCTGATCGTGCAGATGACCGAGCTCAACCGGCACCGCCGGGTGCAGACACTGGAGACCGTGGTGCTGCGACTGGAGAATTACCGCGACCAGGCCGCCGATTTCACGGTGGATTTCCACCAGCTGCGCGGGTTTCGCGAAAGCGCGCCGCGCGAGCGCGGACAGATCATCCTCACGCATCTCCGCAATCGGTTGTTCGAAATCTCACGGCGCAACCGGCTGATTCATTTCAAGCCTACGCTGCAAACGCTCAACCTCACGCTGGCTTCGGTCCCGCTGCTGCTCGATCACCGCAACATCAAGGCCGAGCAGCTGTTCCTCTGGCACTCGAAAATCGCCGCAGCGATCGCCGGCGGCGAAAGCATCACGTTGGGCAGTTATGTCCGTTTCGAAGACGCGCCCTACGCCTCGAGTGTCCTCGACCAGATCATCGCCACCGAACGGCGCGATCGACAGGAGTTTGGTTTTGCGCAGCTGCGCCTCGTGCTGTGTTTTCTCCGATGGCATAATCTCAAAGAGACGCCCGAAGAGCGCATTCATTCGCCGCTGCTGCTGCTGCCGGTGGAGTTGATCAAGAAAAAGGGCGTGCGTGATTCGTACGTGTTGAAACCGCTGACGACCGAAGCGGAAGTAAATCCGGCGCTGCGACATCACCTGCGCCAGCTTTACGGGCTCAATCTGCCGGAATTCGTCGATCTGTCCGAGACCACAATGGATGCGTTCCACTCATTGCTGGCGGAACAAATCCGCGCCAGCGAACCGGGGGTAACTCTACGCAAGCACGACCGGCCACAGATTGAGTTGATCCATGAGCGCGCCAAACAGCGCCTCGATCAATTTCGCCGCCGGCAGCGTCTCGCCGGTCGCGGCCCCGCCCGCTTCGAATCGTTCGACTACAGTTACGAGAAGGATCGTTTCCGTCCGCTCGGGCTGCAGCTGTTTCTCAAGCGCGTGAAGCCTTCGCCACTGCCGTTCGCCCAAGTGGCGGGCAAAGCGCCGGCGCCGCGGATGCCGCACATCGTCGATCCGCTCGAAACTGCTGCCGCTCCCCAACCGGAAGGCTCCGAGCGGGAAAAGCAATTTTACGCCGTGAAGGAGCCTCAAGGCTCCGGCAATCCGTACGAATGGGATTTCGATCTCTGCAGTCTCACGCTCGGCAATTTCAATTATCGCAAGATGTCGCTGGTGCGAGACTACGCCGCGCTGCTCGAGCAGGCCGGTGCCGGAAAGGCCTTCGAGGCGATTTTCTCGGTGCAGCCGCGCTCCCACGAGCCGGCTCCGCCGGCCGCCAAATCCATGGCCGAGCAGTTTCCCATCGTGGATTGCGATCCCACGCAAACCCAGGCGGTGACGCGCGCGCGAACGGGGGGAAGTTATATCATTCAGGGTCCACCGGGCACGGGCAAATCCCAGACGATCACCAACCTGATCGCCGACTATGTGGCGCGCGGCCAGCGCGTGCTGTTCGTCTGCGAAAAACGCGCCGCCATCGACGTGGTGTTTCACCGGCTGGGTCGTCAGGGTCTGGACGATCTCTGCTGCCTGATCCACGACTCGCAAACGGACAAGCGCGACTTCATCCGCAATCTCAAGCAGACGTACGAAGCGTTTCTCAACCAGCCGATCGATGAAACGATTGAGGCCCGCCGGACCGAGCTGATCCGCCTGATGGATATCGAGCTCGCAGCGCTGCGGCGCTGGAGCGACACGCTCGCGGCCCAGATCGACGGCTGCAGCCTTTCGGTCCGGGCCCTGTTGGCGCGACTGGTTGAGTTAAAAGATGCGTCGGTCGAGCTCGACCCACTCGCCCGGGAATGCGTTCCGCCTTATGCGAAATGGCAGCCGCACGCGGAGCTGCTGCGCAGTTTGTCGGCGGCCCTCGCCCGGTTGAATGGTTCGCCTGCGTTCGCCAAACACTCTTTCCGTCATCTGACCGAGCGCGTGCTCAGCAGCCCGCAACCGCTGGCGCTGATCACTTCCACCGCCGAGGAAGCGGGGAAACTGCTGACCAGGCTCGGCTCGGCGCTGGACGCACTGGGCGAAACCGTTCAGGCGGGCAATCTGGCTGACGCGGGTGCGACCATCGATTACGCGGTGCAAATCGCCGACCTCGCCGCCGCTGACGCGCTCGATCTGCTTAATCCCCGTTCGACGCGCAGCAAGAAGGCGGCCAAGGCGGTCCGTGACTGGCGCAGCGCGCAAGCCGCGTTGGAAAAAGCGCGCATCGATACAGTCCACTGGCGAAAAAAACTGACCCCAACCGACACTGCCGCCGCGCTCGCGCAGGCGCAATCGTTTGAGAAATCGTTTTTGCGCTGGTTGCAGCCCGCTTTCTGGCGGCTGAGAAGGCTGCTGAAGGAGTCCTACGATTTTTCCCAGCACGCAGTGCTGCCCACGTGGACCCAGCTGTTGACGCTGCTGTCCGTGGAACACGCTGCCGCGGGAGTCGAAGTCGACACCCGGAAGGCCGTACAGGAAGCATTGGGCGAAGTCGCGGCGGAGAACGGCGTGGACTGGCTGGAAAATTCCAGCCATCGCATTGATACACTGCCGGCGGCCGCGCGCGCGTTGCACACCTACCTGCTGGAAAATCCGGAGGCGACCTACGTCGTCGAAAATCTCGCGGCCACAAAATCTGACCTCGGCCGGCTGCGGGAATGCCTGGGACTGATCATGATCGACTACGCCACCTATGATCGGAAGGTGCTGGCGGAGGAGTTGAAAAAATTGCGGGCTGATCTGGTATGGCTGCCCGACGTCCTGCCACTGCTGGCGGAAGTGCTGCGCCTGCCCCCGGAACTGCAGCAAGCGTTGCGCCGGCTTCCGTTGTCCGACCGGCAAATGGAAGCAGCGATGGCGCGTCAAAGCTATGACTCCGTCGCCCGTCAGGATCGGGCGTTTGAAGCCACGGGCGGAAGCGTACTCGCCCGGCGCATCAGCCGCCTGCGCGACCATCACCGGGAGTGGCTCGCCGTCAACGCCCGCTGGATCCACCAGAAAGTGCGGCGGGAATTTCTGCGCAAAGTTCAAATTTCCTCCACGCCGGCGGCGCAACTCGGCCAGTCCGACAAGGAGCTGAAGCGTCTCTACGCCACCGGCCGGCGCGAACTGGAACATGAGTTTTCCAAGACGATGCGCCATCGTTCGATTCGCGATCTGGCGGACGACGAAACAGGCATCGTGCTGCGCGATCTCAAGCCGGTCTGGCTGATGAGCCCGCTGAGTGTTTCGGACACACTGCCGCTGGCACAGGAAGTTTTCGACGTCGTGATCTTCGATGAGGCCAGCCAGATTCTCATGGAGGAAGCCGTGCCAGCGGTTTCGCGTGCGACGCAAATCATCGTGGTCGGCGACGAGATGCAACTGCCACCCACCAACTTTTTCTCCGCCACGCGGTCGAGCGAAGAATCGCTCACCGATGACGAGGAAACTGGCGCAATCGTGGAAGATCTCGACGCCGAGAGTTTCCTCACGCAGGCCGCGCGCAACCTGCCCGCCACGATGCTGGGCTGGCACTATCGCAGCCGCTCGGAGGCGCTGATCAGTTACTCCAATCACGCTTTCTACGAAGGCCGTTTGCTGACGGTGCCCGACCAGCGGGTGTCGGGGCGGAAATGCCGGGAAATCGTCGTGCAGCAGGCGGACGACGCGCGGAGCCACGTCGCGGAACTGCTGGCGCGTAGTGTGAGTTTCCATTTTCTCCCCGGCGCCGTTTATGAAAACAGGCGCAATACCGCCGAGGCCGAATACATCGCCCGCCTGCTGCGCGAGCTGCTCGGCCGGGAGGATCGCCCGAGCATCGGCATCGTCGCTTTTTCGGAAGCCCAGCAAGGCGAAATCGAAAGCGCGGTCAACCGGCTTGGCGATGACGACACCGTCTTCCGCAACCGGCTCGAAACGGAATACGAACGCGAGGACGAGGGCCAATTCAACGGATTGTTCGTCAAGAATCTCGAAAACGTCCAGGGCGACGAGCGCGACATCATCATACTCAGCATCTGCTACGGCTACGATCGGAACCGGCGGATGCTGATGAATTTTGGTCCGATCAATCAGCGCGGCGGCGAGAAGCGCCTCAACGTCATTTTCTCCCGCGCCCGCAAACACATGGCGGTGGTGAGCTCGATCAAGCATTTCGACATCACCAACGATTTCAACGATGGCGCCAATTGCCTGCGCAATTTCCTTGAGTACTCCGCCGCCGCCTCGGCCGGCGATGGCACCACGGCCCATCGCGTGTTGCAGAGTGCGAATCCCCTCGGCCCGTCGCGAGCCGAGGCGGTTCCGCCTGATGTCGTCGCCACGCAAATCGCCGACGCCTTGACGAAGGAAGGCTGGACGGTGGACCAGGAAGTGGGCCACTCGACGTTCCGCCTGCCGCTGGCCGTGCGGCGCGCCAGTGATGATCGCTATACGCTCGGCATTCTGATCGACGACGACCGGCACTACGCGCAGCGGGACTTGCTCGAACGCTATCTGCAGCGTCCGGGCATTCTGTCCGCATTCGGTTGGCGGCTGACCACGATCTACACCAAGGACTGGTTGCAGGATTCCGCCGCGGCGCTGCAGCAGATTCTGCGGGCTCTCGCTGGCGAAAAAGAACCGGAACCGGAAATCCCGGACGAGCCACCCATTGCTGCAGTCGAAGAACCCGCGGCAACTTACGCCTCGCCGCCTGCCACCGAGGCTCATGCGCCCGTCGGTCGCCTTTCCGAAACCCTCGGGCCCGAACAGGGCGTAGTTGGCGGCCACCAGGGTCAGGGCGACGAACAACCAGAACAGCCACCATCCCCAGCCGCCGAT
>JBEHXD010000112.1:0-11745 GCA_048498875.1 Verrucomicrobiota bacterium | reverse complement strand
CGCCGCCTACGCTGCGACGCTCGGCAACATGAAGGCGAACGAGGAAATCGATGCGCTTTCCACCCTCGGAGTTTCACCGATCGATTTTCTGGTGATGCCGCGGATCATGGCGCTGTTTTTCATGATGCCGTTCCTTGCCATGTACTCGAATTGTCTCGGTTTGCTGGGAGGCATGGCGATCGCCGCCGCTCCGCCGCTGAATATCCCGCCCAATCTCTACTGGTCGGAAACGCAGACGATCGTCGACCTGTCGGACATCAACTCCGGCCTGATCAAGGCGGCGTGCTTCGGGTTGCTGATCGGCGTGGCCGGCTGTCTGCGCGGTTTGCAGGCGGAGCGCAGCGCGGCGGGCGTGGGCCAGGCGGCGACGGCAGCGGTGGTCACCGGCATCTTGCTGATCATTGTGGCGGATTCGATCGCGGCGGTCGTGTTCAATATTCTCGGATGGTGAAACCAAAACATTCATGAGCGTTTCCCTTCTCAACCGCGATGCTTCGCCCTCCGCCATCGAACTGGATCGCGTGGCGTGCACATATGGAGACCGCACGGTGCTGGAAAACGTGAGCTTCGCGGTGAAGCGGGCGGAGATCTTTTTCATCATCGGCGGCAGCGGTTGCGGCAAGAGCACGCTGCTCCGGCACATGATCGGGCTCAAGCAGCCTGCGAAAGGCACGGTAAAATATTTCGGCCGCGATTTCACCGGCGCGTCGCCGGCGGAACGGCAGGAATTGCTGCGCAGTTTTGGCGTGCTTTACCAGAGTGGCGCGCTGTGGAGTTCGATGACGCTGCGCGAGAACGTCGCCCTCCCGCTGGAGTTGCTGACCGATCTGGATCGCCGCGACCGGGATGAAATTGTCTCGCTCAAGCTGGCGCAGGTCGGGCTGGCCGGCTACGAGGATTATTTTCCCTCGGAAATCAGCGGGGGGATGAAAAAGCGCGCCGGCCTCGCCCGGGCGCTGGCGCTGGACCCCGGGATCGTGTTTTTCGATGAGCCTGGCGCGGGGCTGGATCCGATCACCTCGTTGAAACTGGACGAGCTGGTGAAGGAGATTCGCGATACGCTCGGGACCACGATCGTCATCGTGTCGCATGAACTCGCCAGCATCTTCGACATCGCCAATCGCGTGGTGATGCTCGATCGGGAAGTGAAAGGCATCATTGCCGAGGGCGATCCCCGGATTCTCCGGGATCAGAGTCCCGACGTGCGTGTGCGCGAGTTTTTGAATAGACGTGAGGAACCGGTTAACCAACAATCCCAACCAGACATTACGTGAAGACGAAACCAAGCTCAGCCGTGGTCGGAATGTTTGTGCTCGGCGCACTTTTACTGGGCGTGATCGCGTTCCTGTCTTTTGGTGGCACCAATGTCTTCGCCAAGCCCACGCGTTTTCTGATCTATTTCAATGAATCGGTGAGCGGCATGGATCCCGGGGCGGCGGTGAAAATCAGCGGCGTGCGCATCGGTCGGGTGGCGGCGATCAATGTCCGTTACGACCAGGGCAGCAAGGAGGCGCTGGTCCAGACGACCTGCGAAATCGATCGCAACATCCTCACCGATATTTCGGGCAAGCAGATCGACCTCACGGTGCGCTCGCAGCTGCAGGGGCTCATCGATCGCGGACTGCGTGCCCGGCTGAGTCTCACCGGCATTACCGGGCTGTTGTTTGTGGAGCTTAAATTTGAAGATCCGAAAATTTATCCCGCGAATCCCCGGTTCATGAACGAGCAATATCCGGTGGTGCCGGCGATTCCCTCGCCAATTTCCGAGGTGCAGCAGAGCATCGTGGAAATCGTCGCCGACATCAAAAAAGTGGATTTCAGCGGACTCTCGAAGCAAATCCAGACGCTGCTCGCGAGCACCAACCAGAAGATCAACGATCTCGATGTGAAGGCGCTCGGCGCAAAGGTGGGGCGCGCGGCGGACGCGGTCACAGACTTCGTCAACTCGCCCGAAGCCAGACAGAGTTTTGCCAACCTCAATGGGGCGATCACGGATATCCGGGCGACGCTGGTCAAAATCGACGGTAGTGTCGGGCCGATCGGCGATGAGTTGAAGAAAACGCTCGCTACCGCCCAATCCGCGCTGAAGACCCTCGATGCGACGGCGGGCACGACGCAGCGGTTCGTGCAGTCCCAGGGCAACGTCGGTGATGAGCTGACCCAGTCATTGCGGCAGCTCGCCGATGCGGCGGCGGCACTCGAGCGACTCGCCGACACCATCGACCGCAATCCCAGCTCGCTTATCGTGGGCAAAAAGAAACCCGGTACCCCATGAAGATCTCCTTCCGCTTCGCGTCCCTTGGCGCCCTTTTGTTGATGCTGACAGGATGCAATGTGCTTCCGGAACCGCAGCGTGACACGGTGCGCTATTTTACCTTGAGCGGGCCTCCGTCGGCAACGGTTCCAGTCCCGGATGCCACCACGGTCCGGCCCGTGGAACTGGCGGGACATTTGCGGAACCGGGCAATGGCGGTGCGGGTGGGGGAAAACGAGGTGCTTTATCTGGAAGAAGCCCGCTGGGCGGAATCACTGGGCGATGCGATCACGCAGCTGCTGCGTGCCAAACTCAGCACCGTGGGCGGTGGCCATATTGTCACTGTTCGAATACAGCGCTGTGAGTTGGTGCGGTCGGAAAACAACGCGGTGCAATTGGCCGCAACCTATTCAATTCTTTCGCCGGGAGACAATTCGTCTCCGAAAAAAGGTGTTTTTACGAGCAGCGCGCGCAACTGGGATGGTAAAAATCCCGGGACGCTGGTCGGACAGTTGCGGGATGCGGTGGTGGAATTGAGTGACGCAATCGCGGCGGCCCTGCCGGAGAAAAAATAAGACGGATTCACAAAACGGGTTGCTTCCCGGGCGCAGGCTGCTTGGCATGCTTTCCGCTCAAGGATGCTGCACTCTTTTTAACTTCACGATGAAAACGGGATTTTCGGTTCTCCGCTTTGGCCTGCAACGCACGCAAGATGGCAGCTGCACGCAGAATGTCCAACAATGCGGGGAGTTCCAATCCGTGGAACGTGCGTTTGTCACGGCCAGGCAGGAAGCCATCCGTGAGTGGCAGGAAGCCTGCAAAATGCAGGACACGGTCACGCCGAAGATCCGGAAGATCGAAATCAAAGACACCGAATGGGGCTATGATTTGAAGCATGACCATTTGGTGGTCGCGCGCTTCTGGGTGCACGACGGACGTCCGGCGGAGATCGCCGGAATCTGACGTCTTTCCCCCGCAATTCCTACTTTGGTTTTTGCGTTGAAACGGTGGGCAGGGGGAAGGGCGAGAGTACGGAAAAGAATTTCGTCACGCCGGCTGAATCGAGCGTGCTGTAAGAGGTGCCCGAGGCACTTCCTCCGATAAAACCGGTTGCGCCGGCCCGGTAATCGATGGCGTCGAACACATAGGATCGCGCGATGTTATAAATCTTTTTTCCTTCGCCGGTGATTTGGGCGGAAACTTCAAAACGGGTTCGTGCGGTGCCAAAATTCTCGAACGCGTTTTCCAGCTGATCGCCCGACACCTCGTTGAAAACCGCGTAACGCTCCGGGCCCAGCGTCGTGGAAAAAGAGGAAAGAAGCTCGTTGTAAATCTCTCCGCCTTCCTTGGGAAATGCGGGGATGGTCACGACCAATTTTTCCGCATTGGAAGCGGGATCGAGCTGGGCGTGCTGGCGATTGAGCTCGTCCAGCCGCTGCCTGGCCCGTTGGGTTGCCTGCTCCAGCTGCGCGGTTTCCCCGGGAGTCAGTCCATAAAGCGATACGATTTCCGGGGAGATTTGATTTTCGCCCTTAAAAACCGGGGTGGCAAAAAACACGCCCGTGTTTTTCATCCATCGCAACGTGGCCAGACGTTCGGCGACCGAAGGCGCTCCGGATGGGAAAGGGTTGGCGCGTGCCGCAGGGTCGGTTCCGGATCGGCTGGGATCCACCGGTTTTGACGGTGCACCGGCGGCGCTTCTGACCGCAGCGGCGGAGGATTCAATGGGGGCAGCGAGCGATGCTGGGGCCGCGTGAGGTTTCAGGTGCCAGCCGGCGACGAAACCGATACCCAGACAAATAATGGCGGTGCAAATAAGGCGGGTGGCGGACATGGGGCGGGCAATTGGTCGGGAAGAACTGGAAGGCGGCGATTATGGGCTCCTGCAAAAAGAAAAAGGCGCTCCGGGTTCGGAACGCCTTTCAAATTAAAAAAGCCGTGCGCTTACTTCAATGCTTTCGCGATGCGGTCCAGCGCCGCAACGACGTTTTCGCGCGAATTGAAGGCGCTGATGCGCACGTGGCCCTCGCCGCATTTGCCGAAACCCGCGCCGGGGGTGCAGACGACCTGCGCTTTATTGAGCAACAGATCGAAAAATTCCCACGAATCGCGACCGGTGTTCACCCAGATATACGGGGCGTTGTCGCCACCGATGCAGGTGAAGCCAAGTTTGGTCATCGCTTCACGGATGAGCTTGGCGTTTTCGAGATAGAAGTTGATGAGATCGCTGGTCTGCTTCTTGCCCGCGTCGGTATAAATGGCGGCCGCGGCTTTCTGGATCGGGTAGGCGACGCCATTGAACTTCGTGGTGTGGCGGCGATTCCAGATCGCGTGCAACGGGTGGGCGTTGCCGGCCGCATCGTAAGCCACGAGGGTTTTCGGAACGACCGTATAAGCGCAGCGTGTGCCGGTGAAGCCCGCAGTCTTGGAAAAGCTGCGGAACTCGATGGCGACTTCGCGTGCGCCCTCGATCTCGTAAATGGAATGAGGAATCGCGGGATTGCGGATGTAGGCTTCGTAGGCGGAATCGAAAAGGATCACGGCCTTGTTGGCCTTCGCATAAGCCACCCAGGCGGCAAGCTGTGCTTTCGTGGCGACTGCGCCCGTCGGATTATTCGGGAAGCAAAGATAGATGAGATCCGTGGCAACTCCGGGGACCGCGGGCACATAACCGTTGGCGGGAGTGCTGTCCAGATACGTGATGCCCTGATAACGTCCGTCGACATTGGCCCCGGTGCGGCCGGCCATCACGTTGGTGTCGACATACACCGGGTAAACGGGGTCGGGAATCGCGAGGCGGATTTCAGTCGAGAAGATTTCCTGGATGTTGCCGCAATCGCACTTGGAGCCGTCGGAGATGAAGATTTCGTCGGCCTCAATTTTGCAGCCGCGCGCCGCGTAGTCGTGCTGGGCAATGGCGTCGCGCAGGAATGCATAACCCTGCTCCGGGCCGTACCCTTTGAACGTGGCGCGCTTTGCCATTTCATCGGTGGCGGCATGGAGCGCCTCGATGCACACCGGCGGCAGGGGCTCGGTGACATCGCCGATGCCGAGACGGATGACCGGTTTGTCCGGATTGGCGGCAACATAAGCGTTCACGCGCTTGGCGATGTCGGCAAAGAGATAGGAGGCCTTGAGTTTGGTGTAGTTTTCGTTGATGCGGATCATTGAGGAAAGTAGCGGGTAGCGAGTAGTGGGTAGCGACTAGGAGTCGAGTAGGAAAGGCAGCGATAAACCGCACACCAGATGCTCACTACTCGCTACCCGCTACTCACTCCCAGCCGAGCAAATGCGAGGCTTGATAAAGGTAATGGCTTGTGGATATTCAAGCCCGTTCCGGTGATGCAAAAAATCGAAAAACTAGCAGAGATGCGGGCCGCCGCCGTGAAATTGAAGGAAGAAGGGAAGCGCGTGGCCTTTTTACCCACCTTGGGCGCGTTGCACGCCGGACATGTGAGTCTGATCAAAGTCGCCCGGGCGAACGCAGACGTCGTGATTGTTTCCGTGTTTGTAAACCCGCTGCAGTTTGGCCCCAGCGAAGACTATGCAAAATATCCGCGCACCGCGCCGGCGGATGTGGCGGTGTGTGAGAAGGAAGGCGTGGATATCCTGTTTATGCCGGCGACCGAGGAAATGTTTCCGCGCGGTTTTTCGACGCAGATCACCGAGGACACCGTTAGCAAACCGCTTTGCGGTGTATCGCGCCCGGCGCTGTTTCGCGGCGTGCTGACCTGCTGGCTGAAGTTTTTAAGCGTCATTCAGCCTGAGGTGTTGGTGATGGGAGAAAAGGATCCCCAATTGATCGCGGTCGTAAAGAAATCGATCGAGGATCTTTGTGTGCCAGTGAGCATCGTTACCGGTCCACTGGTGCGCGATTTTGACGGGTTTGCCGTAAGCGCCCGCAATACCTACCTGACGCCTTCGCAGCGCGAAGAATCGCTCGCGGTGTTTGGCGCCTTGCGCAAAGCCAGGGAAATGGTCGAAAGCGGGGTGAAAAGTGCGGATCGCCTTGTGGCCGAGGTCACCCATCTCATTTCAGCAAAGCGACGCCTGCGGGTAATTTATATTTCCGTGGTCGATCGCCATACGATGGAGCAGCTCCGGGAAGTCACTCCGGGGCAATGTCTGCTGGCGATCTCCTATTGGATCGACGAAGTGCGGTTGACGGACAATTCCCTCCTGTAAACAACTCGCAATCGTTGTGAATAACTTGTCAGTTGACCTCGTGCTTGGTCAGCTTGGCTCCCGACAGGTCGCTGGTGTGGAAGCTAAGGGCAATTTGCCTCCCATGGCTAAGTTTTTACTCTCTTAATAGAGAAGACAGCCACCGGATTTGAGAGCAGTTTACGGATAAGCAGTGAATAGCGATATAGATTATTTATGGTTAATTATTTATGACTTCCACTAGAGGGAGCGTAGAGTGAGAAATTGATTGTCAGGCCTGCGATACCCTTGGTTGGGATTGCAACTTACGCAGGTTTTCCAGAGCGGAAGTGATGCGCTAGAGGATGGGGAATAAGTTACAGCCGGGTGAAATGCCGGTGTGAAGAAAAACGCCTCAAGTAGGGGTCCACGATGTAGACTGCGGGGTTGTATTTTACACTTATCTTTGGGACGACAGAGGGATTGTGAGCACTCTTTTTCCCGATAAACCCCGCATCGCAATCATCGGCTCCGGCGCACTCGGCTGCTATTATGGGGCTCGTCTGGCGAAAGCGGGCAACGATGTGCATTTTCTGGTGCGCAGTGGACGTGCGGCGCTGGCAGTTCGCGGTTTGCGGATCAAGACGCCGACGGAGCGTATTCAGGTCAAAAAAGTGCACACGTACGCGACGTCCGCAGAGATCGGTCCGGTGGATCTGGTGATCGTGGCGTTGAAGGCGACCGCCAATGACGCGCTGGAAAAGTTGCTTCCCCCCTTGATGGGCGAAAACACGCTGGTGCTGACATTGCAAAATGGGCTCGGCGTGGAGGAACCCGTGGCCGAGGTGGTCGGGGCCGAACATGTGTTGGGTGCAATCTGTTTCGTGGGTTGCATGCGGACTGCGCCCGGCGTGGTCGATTGCTCGTTCCCCGGACTGATCATGCTCGGGGAATTTGGCCGTCCGATCCAGGCGCGGACCCGTGAGGTGGCGAAGATTTTTGAGAAGGCCGGGGTCAAATGCGAAGCGCAGGACAATCTGGAGGAGTTGCGCTGGAAAAAGCTGGTTTGGAATGTGCCGTTCAACGGCCTGTCCATTGCCGGTGGTGGCATTACCACTGACATCCTGATCGCGGACGAAGGCCTGAAGACGCTTGCGCGCCGCCTGATGGAGGAAGTGGTCGAGGCTGCCGCGAAATTTGGCCATGTTATTCCCCGTTCGTTCATGGACCAGCAATTCGAACGCACGGCCAGGCTTGGAAAATACAGCCCGTCCAGTCTGATCGATTTTCGCGAAGGCCGCTCGATTGAACTCGAGGAAATCTGGGGCGAACCGGTGCGCCGCGCCAAATCCGTCGGCGTTCCGGTCCCGCGTCTCGAAATGCTTTATTGGTTGAT
The DNA here is from genome assembly GCA_048498875.1 of Verrucomicrobiota bacterium. Taxonomy (GTDB): domain Bacteria; phylum Verrucomicrobiota; class Verrucomicrobiia; order Opitutales; family Opitutaceae; genus Lacunisphaera. The sequence goes on along the minus strand of JBEHXD010000112.1, from coordinate 3,952 downwards.
CAAGCGGTTGCTCGCCGCGCGAAAACCCGCCGCGAAAAAACGCTGATTCTCCGATTGAGGGGGAACCCGACCTCCGGGCGGGTTTGCCGGGCGTGAATCCCGAACAAACTGCCCAGAGGTCAGGTTCCACCATCGCCGGCCAATGATGGTTGAGGGGAACAGGATTGCGCTTTCGCGGAGCGCGTCCGTAATTTCGGTCAACGTTCTTCATCATGGCGCAAGATTCTCCGACCAAGTTCGAGCCGTTCATTCCGGCCGAGACAAAAATGCCTGAGTTTACCTGGCGCGCGGTGATTACCGGGGCGATTCTGGGTACGGTTTTCGGGGCGTCGTCGCTGTACCTCGTGTTGAAGGTGGGCCTCACCGTGAGTGCGTCGATTCCTGTCGCGGTCATCTCGCTGGCGATCTTTCGGGGCCTTTCGAAGGTGGGGGTACGCGATGCCAGTATTCTCGAACATAATATCACGCAAACGGCCGGTTCTGCGGGCGAATCCATTGCCTTCGGAGTCGGCGTCACGATGCCGGCAATTCTCATTCTGGGTTTCGATCTCGAACTGGTCCACGTGATGTTGGTGGCCATTTTAGGCGGCCTGCTCGGCATTCTGATGATGATTCCCCTGAGACGTGCGCTCATCGTCAAGGAACATGGAGTGCTCAAATATCCCGAGGGCACGGCGTGTGCGGCGGTTTTGAAAACCGGGGCCAACGACAACGACCGGGCGCTGGCTTCACCGTCGGCCAGGGCAGAGATGGCGGCGGCTGAAGCGGCGGGACTCGGCAAAGCCCCGGGCGCGACGGCGATCTTCGGGGGATTTGGGATCGGGCTGCTCTACACGACGCTGAACATCGCCTTCAAGGGATGGAAGGATGTGTCCGAGAAAATCTTCGGTGCCCCTTTCAAGTCGGGGTCAGTCAGCGTGGAAGTTTCTCCGGCGCTGCTGGGAGTGGGCTACATCATTGGTCCCTACATTGGCGGACTGATGGCAGGGGGTGGCGCGTTGTCCTACCTGGTGCTCATCCCCATGATCAAATTTTTTGGCGAAGGGCTGTCCACTCCGCTGGCACCCGGCCGGACCTTGATCTCGGCCATGAGTCCCGGGCAAATCCGCACGGACTACGTGCTCTATATTGGCGCAGGGGCCGTGGCCGCCGGGGGCATTATCAGCCTGATTCAGGCTGCGCCGACCATCTGGCATGGAATCCGCGGGGGTCTGAAAGACTTGGGAATTTCCGGAAGCGGAAGTGACGCCCGGACAGTGCGCACCGATCAGGATCTTTCCATGAAGTTTGTCGGGATTGGGGCGATCGTCCTGATCGCCGCCATCACGTTTGCGCCATCATTGCACATGAACGTATTGGGTGCATTGCTGATCCTCGCTTTCGGGTTCTTATTCGTCACCGTGTCTTCGCGGCTGACGGGCGAAATTGGTTCCTCTTCGAATCCAATCTCGGGCATGACCGTGGCGACTCTGCTCTTCACGTGTTTGATCTTTCTCCTGGTGAAATGGACCGGCAGCGGCTATTACGTCACTGCTTTGTCCATTGGCGCGATTGTCTGCATCGCCTCTTCCAACGGCGGCACCACGTCGCAGGACCTCAAGACCGGTTTTCTCCTCGGGGCTACGCCCAAGTACCAGCAACTCGCCATTCTGGTTGGGTCATTTTTGTCGGCGGTCATGCTCGGCCCGATTTTGATGGCGCTCAACAACGTCAACACCGTGTATGTGCCCGTTGCCGAGGTGGCGCCCGGTGGCCTCCACACGGATGTCACCAAACTCTCGCGACGCGAGTCCCTGCACGGACCGCAGGCACGGGGCGATTCCCATACCTATTTTGTCTGGCAGAAGGTCGATGAGAAAGGGGGCGCGGCGGAACGCTATCTGGTGAACGAGGCGGGGGATGCGGTCTGGTTTGTGGATCCCGGGGTCAACGGCACGCATGATACGCGGCCCGATGGTTCGAAGGTCCAGAAATTCCAGCCGCCCAAGGCAACGCTGATTTCCTATATCATCCGGGGGATTCTCGATCAGAAACTGCCATGGGCCCTGGTGCTGCTTGGAGTCATGATTTCGGTAACGTTGCAAATGTCGTTTGTGCCTGCGCTGGCGTTTGCGGTGGGCGTTTATCTTCCGCTTTCGTCGTCCACACCCATTTTTATCGGAGGCATGATTCGATGGCTGGTGGACCGCAAGCTGCGTCAACAGCCGGCGCATGCCAGGCTCACGAAGGAGGAGTTCGATGCCGAAAGCGACAAGAGTCCCGGCGTGCTGCTCTCCTCCGGTTACATCGCAGGGGGGGCGATCGCCGGTATCATCATTGCTCTGATCCAGGGCGGTTTTGACCAGGTGAATGAACGGATCGAACGCTGGGCGACCGCAAATAATCCGTTTTATAACGGGCCGTACTCCGATTTGCTGACGCTCATCCCGTTTCTCGCCTTGTGTGGGTTTCTCTATCTGGTCGCGCGCGAAAAACTGCTCACGCCCGCGAGACAGCGGTAGCTGCGGATCGCACAAAGGGGGAGCGCGACCTTCGGGCGTTTTCCCAATGACCAATCGTGCACTTCCCGTAGGTGTAGGTTGCGAGCTTGCTCGCAACGGGGTGCGACCAGCGCATCACCTGCGAAATTCCGGTCAGAGTGCCCGGAGGTCACGCTCCACCACGTTGAATAGGTTTCTACTCCTCGCCCTGCCAGTAATCGACGTCGGACGCGCGGAAAAATTTTCGTGGTGTTACGAATTCGCGACGCTACGTGACCGCGAGTAGCGGGGTAAATCGTAATTCGCAAATCAGATCAGGCCGTCGGTTTCGGCGAAGCCGCACCAGAGGTTCATGATCTGGACGGCCTGGCCGCTGGCGCCTTTGACGAGGTTATCCTCGGCGGCGGTGATCACGAAGTTGCCGGTGCGGGGGTCATGGACGGCGGAGATGTCGATGCGATTGGTGCCGAGGGTGTGCGCAGTGTCGGGGGTCTCGCCGGTGGGGAGGACCTGCACGAAGGGCCGGTCGGCGTAGGCGGCACGCCACGCGGCGTAGACCTGCTCGATGGTGCCGCCGGGGGTCGAGGGCACCGTGATGGTGGTTGCGATGCCGCGCCGCATGGGGGCGAGGTGAGGGTTGAACTGGATGACGGTCTTGGCGCCCGTGTGGAGCGCGAGCTGCTCCTCGACCTCGGCGAGGTGCCGGTGCTTGACGAGGCCGTAGGCTTTGACGCTCTCGGCACGCTCGACGAAGAGGTACATTTCCTCGGCCTTCTTGCCGGCGCCGCTGACGCCGGAGTAGGAGTTGACGACGATGTGCTCACGAGTGACGACGTTGGCCTTCAGCAGCGGGACGAGCGGGACGAGGATGCTCGTGGGATAGCAGCCGGGGGAGGCGACGAGTTTGGCATCGCTCTTCCAGCCGGGCGGCGTGAGCTCAGGGAGCACGAAGCGCGCGGACGGCAGCAGGTCGGGCGCGTGGTGCTCGCCGTAGTATTTCTGGTACGTACCCAGATCGGCGATACGGAAGTCGGCGCTGAGGTCGATTACGCGCTTGCCGGCGGCGACGAGGGCCTTGGCGTAGGTGGCGGCGGCGCCGTGCGGGAGGGCGAGGAAGAAGAGGTCGATGTCGGTCGCAGCGAGGGCGGCGGGATCGGAGTCGGAGAACTTCAGGCCGCGGTCGGCGCCGCGCACGGAGGGGATCACAGCCGCGAGGGGCTTGCCCGCGTGGGTGCGCGAAGTGACGGCCGCGAGCGTGACCCGCGGGTGACCGAGGAGGAGCTTGACCAGGACTTCGCCGGAGTAACCGGAGGCGCCAACGATGCCGACTTTCATGGGAGAGAAGAAAAGAATGAGAGGGATTGCGGGCCCGTCGCAACTCGCGCAACGAGAAAGCAAAACGGCCCGGGTATTGTAACCCGGGCCGTCAGAGGGAACTACAGGGTGAGCGGCACAGGAGCCGCCCGAAACGA
>JBEHXD010000111.1:0-11808 GCA_048498875.1 Verrucomicrobiota bacterium | reverse complement strand
GGCGAACGCGGATCGCTTGCCCGGCTCGGCGGGGCGTTGTGGGGTGTCCCCGCTCGAATGGGGAGCGCGAGACGCGGCTCGCGCGCGGGGAAAGACTTTTCCCCGGCCCCGTTTGCCCCGTCGATTCCCATCGTGACTCCACGGAAAATCCAAGCGTCACGTAAATGTCACAACTGGAATATACGTGTTATGGTATATTCCTGAACGCATGAAATACCTCATCCTTACGGCTCTCATCGCCATCGGCACGAACAGCGCGCACGCGCAGAAACTCGTTATCAAGGGTTCGGATACACTCGGCGCGAAGCTGGTGCCAGTCCTCGCGGAGGATTACAAAGCGAAGCACCGCGGAGTGAATTTTGAGATCGCGGCCGAAGGCTCCACCACGGGCATCACGGCCATCACCGACGGCACGGCGGACATCGGCATGTCGAGTCGTCCGGCCAAGCCTGCGGAAGTCAGCGCGGCCACGGCCAAAGGCGTGACCATGACCGCCACGGAGGTCTCGCATGACGGTTTGGCGGTGATCGTGAACGCAAAGAGTCCCGTATCGAAGATGACGCGCAAGCAAGTTGAGCAAATTTTCGCTGGCGATACCACCGATTGGAGCGCAGTGGGCGGTCCGGTGGGGAAGTTCTCGATTTATACCCGCAACACCTCGTCGGGCACGTATTCTGACTTCAAGGAACTCGCTATGCGGAAGCGTGACTACGCGACCACGTCGCAAAAAATGGCGGGCAATGAGCAAATCGCATCCGAAGTGGCCAACAATCCTGCCGGGATCGGATATGTCGCACTCGCGTACACCAAGACCCCCGGAATCAAGGTCATCGCGATTGATGGGATCTTGCCGGACAAGGAATCCGTGCAGTCGAAAAAGTATCCCTATGCCCGCCCCAACTTCTTTTACACGAACGGAGCCCCGGCCGGCGAAGCGAAGAAGTTCATCGATTTCGTCCTCAGCGCTGACGGTCAGCGCATCGTCGAAAACGTGGGCTTCATGCCGGTGAACTGAGCCACCCGAATCGCGTCCACGCCACATGGGACTTGAGGAACGAAGCGGGCGAGGCATGGTAGCAGGCGTGGACCTGATCGAAATCTACCAGTGCCTCTGCGACCGGACGAGGCTGCGCATTCTCCACCTCCTGTGTCAGGGGCCGCTATGCGTGTGCCACTTTCAAGAATTGCTGGGTGAGACGCAGGTGAAGGTATCGAAGCACCTCAGCTACCTGAAAACGCGTGGACTGGTGGAGGCCACCCGGGAGGCCAACTGGATGATTTACCGCCTGCCCGCGAAACCCTCGGCCGAGCTGAAGCGGAACCTGGCCTGCTTGCAGGACTGCGTGCGGGAAGACGCCACCTTCCGACGCGATCTGGAGAAGTGGAAGAAATTTGCCGCGCAGGCGGGCGAGGACAGTCCCCTCTGCTGCGCCGAACCGGCGCGCCGCAAGGGCGCAGCCGGCAAGTAAGGCGTCGGATTGCGACGGCGGTGTTACGATAAGCCTTGCGTGGAATATTCCGCTTGAGGTATATGGTTGGGCGGTTTCAGTGCATGCCTATGACCGCCCCTCAAAAAGAAGTTTCTCTCCATGGCATCACGCCATTCACGGTTCTCTTTCTCTGCACCGGAAATTCCGCTCGGAGCATTTTGGGCGAGTTCATCATGCGGAAGGTCGGGAAAGGCGCCTTCGTCACCTTCAGTGCCGGCGCCCAGCCGAAAGGGGACGTGAGCCCCTACACGCTGCGCGTGCTCCGAGAACTCTACCAGGTTGATGTTTCGACCGCGCGCTCGAAGTCGGTGCGCGAGTTTGACGGCCACTCGTTCGACTACGTCATCACCGTCTGCGACAAGGCCCGCGAAACCTGTCCCACCTGGCCGGATGGCACGGTGGTCGCGCATTGGAGCTCGCCGGACCCGGCGGAGTTCCGCGGCTCGGAGGAGGACACGTTCCGCCACTACCAGGCGGTCGCCGGGCAGATTCAGCGCCGGATTGAGCTGATGTGCTGCCTGCCGCTGGCTTCGCTGGATCAAGGCCGTCGTGAAAGGCTCACCCGCGAGATCGGCGAGAAAGAGAAGCTTTCCTAACCCGGACACTTTCCCATGAAAAAGACCCGCATTGGTATCAATGGATTCGGCCGCATCGGTCGCCTCACTTTCCGCGCCGCGTGGAACTGGCCTGAATTTGAATGGGTGGTCATCAACGACCCCAAGGCGGGGGCCGAGGGGGCCGCGCACCTGCTGACCTTCGACTCCGTTCAAGGTCGTTTTGCCCAGGAAGCGGTCGCCGAAGGCAAAAATGCGATCCGGGTCGGAGACAAAACCATCGCTTTCACGGAGCACGCCAAGCCCGGCGACGTCGACTGGGCGTCTTACGGCGTGGACATCGTGCTGGAGTGCAGCGGCAAATTTCGCACGGCGGAACAACTCGCTCCGTTTTTCGAGCGAGGCGTAAAGAAGGTCATTGTCGCCGCACCGGTCAAAGGTGGCGAAGCGCTCAACATCGTGGTCGGGGTCAACGATCACCTTTACGACGCCGCCAAGCATCGCCTGCTCACGAACGCCTCCTGCACGACCAACTGCCTCGCGCCCATCGTGAAGGTCATTCACGAAGGCCTCGGGATCGAACACGGCGCGATCACCACGGTGCACGACGCCACCAACACGCAGACGATCATTGATGCGCCGCACAAGGACCTCCGCCGGGCCCGTGCGGCCGGCCTGTCGCTAATCCCGACGACCACGGGAAGCGCCACCGCCATCGGCCTCATCTATCCCGAGTTGCTGGGTAAGCTCAACGGCCACGCGATCCGCGTGCCGCTCCTGACCGGCTCGCTCACGGACTGCGTTTTCCAGGTGAAGCGTGACACAACGGTCGAAGAAGTGAACGCCTTGCTCAAGGCCGCCAGCGAGACCGCTCCGCTCAAGGGCATCATGGACTACGAAACCCGGCCGCTCGTCTCCATAGACTTCAAGGGCAACCCGGCTTCCGCGACCATCGACGCCCTTTCCACGATGGTGGTGAACAAGCGCATGGTGAAAATCTATGCGTGGTATGACAACGAATGGGGCTACTCCAACCGCATGGCGGAACTGGCCCGCAAAGTCGGACAGTCGCTGTGATTTCCTGCGCGTGAATCTTCGCAACTACATCCTTGTCACCGGCGCTTACTGGGGCTTCACGCTCACGGACGGTGCTCTGCGGATGTTGGTGTTGCTGCACTTTTTTAACCTTGGCTATTCGCCGGTCACGCTCGCGTTCCTCTTTCTCCTCTACGAGTTCTTCGGCATCGTCACCAACCTGCTCGGCGGGTGGCTCGCGTCACGGATGGGCCTGCGGGTTACCTTGGTCGCGGGCCTTGCCCTCCAGGTCGCGGCGTTGGGCATGCTGGCCCTGCTGAATCCTGCGTGGACGGAGTTCATGTCGGTCGCGTGGGTGATGGTGTCGCAAGCATTGTCAGGCATCGCGAAAGACCTGACAAAGATGAGTTCCAAGAGTGCGATCAAGGTGCTCGTTCCACCCGATGCCAAAGGCATGCTCTTCAAGTGGGTGGCCATTCTCACCGGCTCCAAGAATGCCCTGAAAGGTGCGGGGTTTTTCCTCGGTAGCTTCCTGCTCGCGACGGCCGGATTTGCCGGGGCGTTGTGGATAATGGCGGGAGCCCTCGCAGTGGTGTGGCTCGGTTCCTGGGCTTCGCTGCCGCGCGACATGGGTAAGTCAAAGGTCAAGGCGGTCTGGAGCGACCTGCTCTCGAAGAGCCGGGAAATCAATGTCCTCTGCCTCGCGCGATTTTTTCTCTTCGGCGCGCGAGACATCTGGTTCGTGGTCGGTGTGCCGGTGTTCTTGCGCGGTGTGCTCGGGTGGAGCTTTTCGCAGGTCGGCGCTTTCATGGCGTTTTGGGTGATCGGCTATGGCATCATCCAAGGTGCGGCTCCGGCGATCTTGCGCGGACGCGCCCCGGCGGGCGGAACCGCGTCGGCTATAGCCTTTGTGCTCGCGGTCGTGGCAGCGGCGATTCCGCTGGGACTGGCCGCGGGTGTCCCTGCCAATGTCGTGATCGTCGGTGGGCTGGCAGTATTCGGCGCCGTGTTCGCGCTCAACTCGGCCGTCCATTCCTACCTGATTCTCGACTACACGGATGGCGACAAAGTTGCGCTCAACGTCGGGTTCTACTACATGGCAAATGCCGGCGGTCGCCTTGTCGGATGCTTGCTCTCGGGCGTGCTTTACCAAGTCGCCGGATTGTCGGGCTGCTTATGGGGTGCCTTTGCGTTCGCAGTAGCGGCGGCGGTCGTGGCCCTGAAACTTCCGCGCGAAGCGCTGCACGCCGAGAAACTGGCGATGGCTTCGGTGAAGGCCGACGGTGAGTAACCGAAATGACCCTCCCTCTCTTTTACAATGAATACATCCAACGAATCCGCCTCCTGTGGCTGCGCCACCTCCCAGCCAGCCAGCACGGGCATCGCCATCTCTGTGCTCAAGGCAGCGCTGGCCGCAGCGCCCGCGCTACCGCTCACCGTAGTCTGGACCGATGGCGAGCCGATTGAGCCCCATTTCCACGTTACCGAAGTCGGCCGTGTGCAAAAAGACTTTGTCGATTGCGGTGGCACCGTTCGCCGGCTCGTCACTTGCCTCCTGCAAACGTGGGTCGGCGATGATCTCGACCACCGCATTACCGCTGGGAAACTCCTCAAGGCGTTCGAGCACGCCGCACCCGTTCTCGGTGGCGAAGATCTTCCGGTCGAACTCGAGTATGAGACCTGCAACGTCGTTCAACTGGTCGTCGCCTCGGTAAAACAGGAGTCGGACCGGTTGGTCCTGCAACTCGGTTCCAAGCACACCGACTGCCTCGCCAAAGAACTGTGTGTCCCCGCCGCCGGCTCTGCGAAGTGCTGTTGAGGAGTCTGGCCATGACCGAGACCGTCGCGAAAAACATGTCGTTTCTGGACCGTTATCTCACGGTCTGGATTTTCGCGGCGATGGGCGTGGGGGTCGCGCTGGGCCATTTTGTGCTGGCCGACCCCGAGGCCTTCTTCGCGCCGCTCACTGTCGGCACGACGAATCTGCCCATCGCCGTCGGGTTGGTCCTGATGATGTATCCGCCGCTCGCGAAGGTGAAATACTCGCAGCTTCCGAAGGTGTTCGCGGACACTCGCGTGCTCACGCTCTCGCTGGTTCAGAACTGGATTGTCGGCCCGGTGCTGATGTTCCTCCTCGCGGTGCTGCTTCTACGCGACTACCCCGACTACATGGTCGGGCTCATTCTGGTCGGGATCGCCCGTTGTATCGCGATGGTGCTTGTGTGGAACGAGCTCGCCAAAGGCAGTCGCGAATACGCCGCCGGCCTCGTCGCGCTGAACAGCATCGCGCAGATTCTATTCTATAGCTTCTACGCCTGGCTTTTCATCACGATCTTGCCGCCGTATTTTGGGCTGGAAGGCACAGTCGTGAAAGTCGCGATGAGCGACATCTTTTGGAGCGTGATGATCTACCTCGGAATTCCGTTCGCGGCGGGCGTGCTCAGTCGGGTGATTCTCGTCCCGCTTAAAGGCGAAGAGTGGTATGAGAAAAAGTTTATCCCGCGCATCTCTCCGATCACGCTCGCTGCACTGCTCTTCACCATCGTCGTGATGTTCACTTTCAAGGGTGACACCATCGTGCAACTTCCGCTCGACGTGCTGCGCATCGCCCTCCCGTTGACGCTCTACTTCGCCGTGATGTTTTTCGTCAGCTTCTTCATGGCGAAAAAATTGGGTGCGGATTACCCGCGTTCCGCCTCTCTCGCGTTCACGTCGGCGGGTAACAACTTTGAACTAGCGATCGCGGTGTCCATCGCCGTGTTCGGACTCAAGTCGGGTGTGGCGTTTGCAGCGGTGGTCGGACCGCTGATCGAGGTGCCCGCCCTGATCGGGCTCGTGCATGTCGCCTATTGGTTTAAGCGGCGATTCTCCGCCGGGGAACCAGGCGAGTGAACCTCGCTCTCAATTCTCTTGGTGAAGCGCGCTCCTCAAGAATCCCAAAATCAAACCCTCATGAATGCGAACCCTCTAATCCGCAGCCGTGGTCCCATCGTCGGAAACAAACTCATCCTGCTCTTCGTTGCGCTGCTGTTCTCCGGTTGTTCGGATGACAAGCCGACCATTGATCCATCCGCGAAAGGACAAGTTGCTGTCAAAGGGTCCAACACCTTCGGGGAAGAACTCGCGCCGCGTTTGATGGCAGCCTACAAGCAGACCCGGCCCAACGTGGGAATCGCGGTCGAGTCCAAGGGGTCTGTCTCTGGCATTGCTGCGTTGATTGCCGGCGAATGCGACATCGCGGCCGCGACCCAGAACCTCACGCCCGATGAGTTGAGTCAGGCGCGGGCGCGCGGCGTCGAACTGAAGGAATACGTGATCGGTTACTACGGGGTGGCGGTTATTGTTAATCCGGCCAATTCCGTGCAGAAGCTCACCCCGGAGCAGGTTCGCGACATCTTCTCCGGTGCCGTGCAAAACTGGAAGGCGCTCGGCGGGCCCGATGTGGCGATCAAGCTTTTCATTCGTGATTCAAACTCGGGAACGAATCTCGGATTTCGTGAACTTGCTATGGACGGAAATCCCTACCGGCCGGATGCGCGGATGTTCACGGACTACGAACAGCTCGTCGAGGCGGTCTCGAAGGACGCGGGAGGGGTTGGCTATGCGAGCATGAACCTGGCGCATCATGGCAGCGTCAAAACGGTTTCGATTGGCAAACATGAACCCAATTCCCTCACGGTGAACGAAGGTTGGTATCCTTACGCGCGCATGCTGCGGCTCTATACCGTCCAAGGAAAAGAATCCCCGTTTGCTCGCGACTTTGCCTTGTTCGTCCAGCGGGACCCCGGTCAAAAGATCATGGACGAGGTAGGTTTCGTCCGTCGCTTCGAGAAGCGACTGAGTTCGATGATTCCAGATTAGGATGACTCTCGAACACCAATCAGCGTCCCCACCTTTCCGCGATTGAACTGACCTGACGTCTTTCATGAAACCCTCCATCCTCATTCTCTGCACGGGAAACTCCTGCCGAAGCCAGATGGCCGAAGGTCTGCTTCGAGCCGCAGCCGGTGACATCATCGATGTGTTCAGTGCGGGTGTGAAACCCGCGGGCCGGATTCATCCGCGCGCGATCACGGCCATGGCTGAAATCGGAATCGATATTTCCGGGCACACTTCGAAACACTTGGATCAGTTTCTCAAGCGACCGATCACGACCGTGATCACGGTTTGCGGAAACGCCGACGATGCCTGTCCGATGTTTCCGGGCAAAGTTAACCGTCATCATTGGGGCTTCACCGACCCGGGGCATCACGTTGGTTCGGAGGAAGAGATCACAGCCGAATTTCGGAAAGTTCGTGATGAAATGAAGCGCATATTTGACGCCTACGCTGCGGGCTTCCGCGAGGGTGCCAGCGGCGCATAACCTTACTATGAAAAAACTGAATGGTCGCGAAGTCCTGCACTACGAACCGTCCCAGCGCTGTTGCGACACGCCCTCGCGTGGCGATTTGTTTCCGGATCTCCTGCGCCTCGATTACAACGTGGAGAATCGCGGACGGGTCGCTTCGATCTTTGTCGAGTCGCTGGGAATCGGCATTCAAGATCGCCGTTTGGCGTTCGATGAAAAAGCGTGGGAGGACTGCATGAAGCAGCCGAATTTTCGGGCCTGCTATGACCTGAGCATGGCCCGGTTGGTCCTTCAAGAAGCAGTCCTAAAACTGAGCTAGTGTCGGGCTAGGTTCTCGTGCTTCGTGCAAGGCGAATGCCCACTCCCCCAATCGCGGTCATCACTAGGACCACGATAAATACGGCGCGCGGTGAACCGGTCGCCGACCAAATTGCAGCGAGCGCCAGCGGAGACGCGGCCTTTGCGATCACGGCGGGCAGCGCGAGCGCGCCGCTGAGTTCAGCGTAGCGCTGGCGACCGAAAAGTTCGGCAACCGAAGTCCCGCGCAAAATCGTGAGCGAACCGTTGCTCGCGCCGTAGAGTGTCGCGAACAGGGCGAGCCACACGAGTGACGGCGGCATGGTCAGCAAGATGAGGACGGCGGCGAAAAGCCCGGCCATCGCCCAGCCTCCCAATCGCAGCGAGTCCAATTGTTCGCCCCACGTAGCGAGCACGATGCGCCCCAACACCTGCATCGGGCCAATGAGGGCGATGGCTTTGAGCATGGTCGATGTTTCCACCGCACTCGATTGGAGGATGGGCACGAGTTGAAAAATAAGGCCCGAGAAAACTGCCGCGTGCGCGGTGAACCAAACCGACAAGCCCAGGAATCGGCGGTCGCTCACGTCGCGGCGGAGTTCCACCCACCATGCGGTAAGGCGTTGCGCGGTGCTCGTGGGCGAGCGGAGTCCGGGTGTAGTTAGAATCGCACGCGGCATGCCGAAAAAGTGCAGCGGCACGCAGACGATGATCTGCAATGCGCCGAGTGCGATCAGGGCGTTGCGCCAGCCGAGTTCTTCGACGGCAACCTGCGCCAAGGGAATGAAGGCAGTGCTGGCTAATCCTCCGACTAGGGTAATTAAGGTGATACCGCGCCGATAGGCTGCGCCGAAGTAGTGTGTCACCACGGCAAATGCCGGCTCGTAGAGCAATCCGGCCATGGCGGCGCCGAGCACCATCCACGCGGCGACATACGCGGCCGGCTGTGGAAACGCACCCATCGCGGCGAGCGCGAGCCCGCCGACGAGCGATGCCCAAGCCATGAGACCACGCCCGCCCTTGCGCTGAATCCATGCCCCGACTGGCAACGCGCAGATGCCCCAAACTAGAAAGCCCAACGAAAGACCGGTGTTGAGGAAGGGACGCGACCAACCCGTGGCCGCTTGCATTGGCCCGATGACGACGGTGAAGGCGTAGTAGAGCACGCCCCACGAAACGATCTGCCCAAGCGCGATTCGCCACGCCAAGCCCCACGGGAGCGCCGGAGGTTTGGCGGTCAAATTCTCGTCGGGGCGATCACCCACAGCATCCCTTTGCGGCGGGCACGGGTTCCTTCGGCTTGGCGCTGCACCCGCAGCCCTCTTCGCCTTCGACCTTCGCTTCTTCGTCCTTCCCGCAGCAGGCGCTCGCGTTGGCCTTGGCTGGTCCGCCGCAGCAACCACCCTCGTCCTCACCGGCATCGGTGGAACGGGGCACGCTGCACACGCCCGTTTCGGGCAAATCAAGTTCCACTCGCGCGGCGGCCTCGTGATCGCCGGCCAACTCTGCAACCACTGAGCGCACTTGTTCGTAGCCGGTGGCCAGAAGGAAAGTTGGTGCCCGTCCGTAGCTCTTCATGCCCACGATATAGAAGTCTTTTTCCGGGTGGGCGAGTTCGCGTGCGCCGTGCGGACGAACGGTGCCGCAACTGTGCTCGTTCGGGTCGATCAACGGCCCGAGGGCGCGCGCCGATTCCAGCGCGGGATCGAGCTCCAGTCGCACTTCCCGCAGCATGCCGAGGTCGAGCCGGAAGCCGGTTGCGACCACGATTCGATCGGTGACAACGGCGCGAGGCCCGGAGGGCAGGTGGCCGCTCACCTCCAGCCGCTGGTCGCTGGTAGGCGCGACGCGGTGAATACTGAGCGGCGTCAGCAACGTGACCGCTCCGCTCTCCACCGCCGCACGGGCGCGCTGGCCCAATGCGCCGCGAGCCGGGAGTCCATCGGCGTCTCCGCCACCAAACACTTTGTCGAGCGATAGCTTTCGCATGGACCAAAAAATCCGGGTTTCTGGCGCGTCTGCCCGCAGCTCTACCAGCTCGAGGACGGCGTTGAACGCGGAATGGCCGCTACCGACGACTAAGGTGGTCTTGCTGGCGAAGTCGGTCCGGCGCGACCCGAGCACATCGGGAATGCCATAGTCGATTTTATCTGCGCACCTCTCCTCGCCGATGGCGGGAAGTCCATCGGCTCCCAGCGGATTAGGCGTCGTCCAAGTGCCGCTCGCGTCAATCACTGCTCTGGCGAGATGGTTGCGCACCGTTCCGTCACTCGCAAGGGTGCGAACCAGAAATGGACGAGTGTCCCGTTCTTTCGTGCGAACCTTGTCCATATCCTGACGCGTCACCGCGATGACGCGTTCGCCGTAGCGGATGTGGCGTTTGAGAGCCGTGCGGGTCGCCAGTGGCTCCAGGTAGTCGGAAAAGATTTCGGCCCCGGTGGGCAGGTGCTGGGCGTCCGGTTCCCTCCAACCGGTCTGCTCCAAGAGGCGGCGCGAGGCCGAGTCGATGTTGTAGCGCCAGGGGGAGAACATCCTGACGTGCGACCACTGGCGGACGGCGCTGCCTGCGGTCGCGCCGCTTTCGATCACTAGCGGCTGCTCCTTGCGCTCAATAAGGTGGGAGGCAGCCGCCAAGCCAACTGGACCGGCACCGATGACCAAGACGGGAAGCTTTTGGGTGGATTGCATGATTACCCTGAAGACGGGACTTTCCTAAAATGGACGCGGGGTTTTAGCCGATTGCGAAAGTTTGCGTCCTTATCACCATTTTCCCGTCTTATTGCGATGATCCTTGATGCGAACCCCAGCCCGCCGCCGCCCGTCCTCTCGCAAGAGCAGGTCGTGCAGTTCCGGGACCCGGTGAGGCGGTTTGTCGGGGCGCGGGTGCGCAACGATGCGGTGGCCGACGATCTCACGCAGGAGATTTTCATCCGGGTGCTTAAGCAACTACCACGCGTAAAGGATCACCGGCGGGTGATGGGATGGATTTTCCAGATCGCCCGGAACGTCGTGAGCGACTATTTCCGCAACGCGCGTCGCTCCGAAGTCTATCGCGATCAGGACGAGGTTGAAGGCGGATCGAAACCAGAAGCGGTCGAGCGCGAGGAGTCGCAGTTGCGCGATGAACTTTCGATCTATGTGCGTGGCGTGGTGAAGAGCCTGCCACCGGTGTATCGCGAAGCGCTGCTCCTCACGGAGTATGAAGGCATGTCGCAGGTGGAAATGGCCAAGCACCTCGGGATCGGCATCTCCGCCGCGAAGTCTCGTGTGCAACGTGCCCGCCAGATGGTCCGCGAAATCGTGGAGAAGTGCTGTCACGTCGAATTCGATTCTTACGGCACGCTGGTGGACTGCCGTCGTCGGCAAAGTCCCTGCGGATGCGAAGGCGTCTCGCCGCGCTCCCGGCCATGACGACGCGAGCCAACTTTACCCCGGCGAAATTCCACCCAGCGACTCAACCATTTTGGGCGGTCGGCACGTTGGTCGCCGTCGTATTGGTTTTCGCAAGCGGCTGCGGGCGCACTGAAACCGCCGCGCCAGCGGTAGCAGTTCCGGCAGTTTTTGACGGGAAGCACCCGACGCTCGTCGAGTTTGGCACCGGTGGCGGTTGCCTCCCGTGCAAACTCATGGAGCCGGTGTTGGATGAGTTACGGAAAGAGCAGGCGGAGAAATTCTCCGTGTCCGTCGTGGACGTGCGGAAGGATCGTGAGGCCATCAAGCGATACGACCTGCGGGTGCTGCCTACTCAAATCCTGTTTGATCGCGCCGGTCGCGAACTTTCCCGGCACGAAGGTTTTTACGCGAAGGGCGACATTCTCGAAAAATGGCGCACACACGGCGTGGCGGTGAGCCCATGAATGCGCTTTTCCAGAACCTGGGTCACGCCGTCGAGCACGGTGGCTGGTTCGCGCTGCTGGCGTCGTTTGCGTGGGGTGTGTTGAGCGTGGCCCTTAGTCCATGCAGCCTGGCGAGCGTTGCGGTGCTTGTCGCATTTCTCGGCGGCGAGGGTCTGCACACCCGTGGCCGCGCCATCGGTCTCTCGATTCTGTTCGCTGTGGGGACGCTCATCGCCCTCGTTATCGAG
>JBEHXD010000110.1:0-11858 GCA_048498875.1 Verrucomicrobiota bacterium | reverse complement strand
GCTGCGTCGAAAACTCCAAGGACATCTCACGGACGAGCATATTGCGGACAACTAAGCTCAGGACGCCATCCGGGTTGCCAAAACCTCTGATGGGAAATGGAGCCGCTTGTCGGATTTGAACCGACGACCTACTCATTACGAATGAGTCGCTCTACCAACTGAGCTAAAGCGGCGGGCTGAAAGGCATCACGATTGACACCAATAACAGGGGCATTCGGGGCATTTGCCTTCGACGAAGCAAGCCCGTTTTTCAGTCATCATCCTTCCAAGGCGCGCGACCGCCACGCCCCGTCTTGGTACTGCTTGACGGCGGCATTTATGAACACGGAAGATGGTATTCCAGCTCCCGTGAATACCGACGCCTTTGATTACACCCTGCCTGAGCGGTTGATCGCCCAACATCCGGTGGAACGTCGCGACGAATCCCGCCTGCTGGTCGTCAATCGCAAGGACCACTCGGTGAGTCATCGCTTGTTTCGCGATCTGCCGGAGTACCTGAATCCCGGCGACTGTCTTTTCCGCAACACCGCGGCCGTAATTCCCGCACGGCTGCATGCCCAACGACCCCATGGCGGGCAGGTGGAGTGCCTTTTATTGCGACCGGCGGCTTCCCAGCAATCGGTGAAACTTCCACCTGCAAAGGACGAATGGTGGTGTCTCCTGCGCCCGGGCAAAAAACTCCCCGTCGGGTCAACCTTTGGAGTCAAAGATTTGTTCGCCGCCACCGTGGCGGAAAAAACCGAAGAGGGTTTGGTTCGCGTACTGTTTGACACCGCGACGTCCAATATCCTTTCGGTGGCCAATCAAGTGGGCGAAATGCCGCTGCCGCCCTACATCGAGCGCCACTATCAAAAGCCGACCGATCACACAGAAACTGAAGCCAGTCGTGCGCAGAGGCATTTCGACCGCGAGCGTTATCAAACGGTCTACGCGGATCGGGCAAGGCAAGTAGTCGCCGCCGCACCCACCGCCGGTCTTCATTTTACCCCGGAATTGTTGAACGCTCTTTCCGCCAAGGGCGTCGTCAGTGCAGATCTGACCCTCCATGTCGGACTTGGCACGTTTCGACCAATCATGACGCAAAACATCGAAGATCACGCGATTCATCGCGAACTCTACGAAATCAGCTCGGCGTCACAAAAAGCCCTTTTCAATCCGGCTGGGCGGAGAATTGCCGTCGGCACCACCTCGGTGCGAACCATCGAAGACTTCCTGAGCAAACATAATGCCCCTTTGGGCCACGACTGCGCGGATGAAGCGGCCATTTTTATTTATCCCCCGCGAGTTTTGCGTGGAGTTGACGCCCTGATCACCAATTTTCATCAACCCCGCTCCACCCTCCTCTGCCTGGTTTCCGCATTTCTCAGCCCCGGTTCTGACGAAGGCATCGCCTGGCTAAAGGAAATCTATGCTCAAGCCATCGCCCTCGAGTATCGTTTTTTCAGTTACGGCGACGCGATGCTGATTCTGTAGGTTTTCTCAAAAGTAACACCGAACAGTTGCGGGAAATTCGTTTCTATCTATAAATCCGACTGGTCCTTCAACACATACATTACACCTATGAAACGCTTACTTACCGTTTTCGCCGTTCTCAGCATTCTCGCCACTTCCCGCGCGGAAGTTGAAGTTTACAAGATTGACCCGGTGCATTCCTCCACCGGCTTCACGCTTCGCCATATCCTGTCACGCTTCACCAGCAGTTTCACGAAAACCAATGGCACGATCACCGTGGACCGTGACAACCTCGAAAAAAGCAGCGTCGAGGCCACCGTCGAAATCGATTCCGTCAGCACAGCGGACCCAAAGCGCGATGGTCATATCAAGAGCCCGGACTTTTTCGACGCGGCAAAATTTCCCACCGCCATCTTCAAAAGCAAGTCCTGGAAGAAAACGGGCGAGAGCACCTTTGATGTCACCGGTAATCTCACCATTAAGGACGTGACCAAGGAAGTCGTTTTCCACGTCACCCTGAACGGATTCGGTCCCGGGATGAAGCCAGGCTCGACCATTTCGGGCTGGGAAGCCACAACCATCATCAAGAAGTCCGACTTTGGCGTCGCCGGACCTGCAATGCTGGCCAAGGCACTCGGCGACGAAGTCACTTTGAACATCTCGATCGAAGCCGGCCATTCGAAGGCCTGAAGTGCTGTTTCTGTTTTTTTGCGAAGGACGGTCCCACAGACCGTCCTTTCTTTTTGTCCCTGCCCTGTTAATTTCAACGCCTTGAGCCCTGAAGAAATCCAACACCTGATCGAAGACGCCACTTTTGACTATACCATGGGCGACCACGATGCCGCCCTGGAGAAGTTGCGACGCGTCACCCAAGCCAGCCCGAATGCATTCGAGGCCTGGCATGCTTTGGCCGAAATTAATTTTTCCCTGCGACGCTTCGACGACGCCTTGCTCGCCGCCGAAAAAGGCCATGCGCTTCGGTCCGATGATCTCTTCATCAACACCACGCTTTCCCGGATTTGGATGGAAAAAGGAAACAAGGCGACGGCTGAAAAATATGGCGCCCAGGCAAAAATTCTCAGCTGGAAAGACCAGTTGAAGAATCCCGAATCAGGCGGCAGCACTCCCTGAGAGACCCTCGCTTCCTCAAAGAAGTGCGATTCATGGATTTTAGACACGAATCGAATTCGACATTAAGGCGCATTCGTATGGAGTAAATCCAACCATGCAGTCCTTTCGCAAACTTGCCTTTGTCATCAACCCGGACAAGCCCGCCGCCCCTGCACTGGCGGAAGAGCTTTCGGCGATCGCACGAAAAGCCGGCGTCAAAAAAATCAAGATCACGAACGATCAAACGCTGGCGCGGGGTTATTTCAAAGGTTACGATGCATGCTGCGTAATTGGTGGCGACGGCACCTTGCTGGGCGTCGCGCGCGCCGCAGCCCACGAGAAAATTCCGGTGATTGGTGTCAATCAGGGCAGCTTGGGATTTCTGACCACCTTCTCGGCCGACGAAGCGCGAGCGCAATTTGCCAATCTGCTGGGCGGCGATTATCGCATCGCTCAGCGCACGCTGCTCGAATGCAAGGCGGGCGCGAGCGAACGGGACGTCGCCCTCAATGACGTCCTGATCAAGAACGAAACCAACTCGCGGCTTGTGCGCCTTGAAGTGCAGGCCGATGGCAAGCTGGTCACCGAGTACTATTGCGACGGTGTGATTTTCTCCACTCCCACCGGTTCGACCGCCTACAATCTGGCCGCCGGCGGGCCGATTGTTCATCCGTCGGCCGGCGTGATCGCAATGACTCCCATCTGCCCGCACACCCTGAGCAACCGCACGATCATTTTCCGCGACAACGTAAAGCTGACCGTGATCAACCGCAGCCACGATTCCCGCCTGCTGGTGGCAATGGATGGCCAGCGCAATACCGCGGTCATGGGAGACGCGCCAATCGAGATTTCAATCTCCTCGCAAACCCTCGCGCTGGCCCAACGCCGCGACTATTCGCCGTTCGAAGTCATGCGGGCCAAGCTCAAATGGAGCGGCGGCTTGGTGGAGAAAAAATAAGCCCCGGAAAAATCCGGGGCTT
Source organism: Verrucomicrobiota bacterium (assembly GCA_048498875.1). Lineage (GTDB taxonomy): Bacteria > Verrucomicrobiota > Verrucomicrobiia > Opitutales > Opitutaceae > Lacunisphaera. The sequence goes on along the minus strand of JBEHXD010000110.1, from coordinate 8,316 downwards.
GTAACGTAAACTATAGTCAGTCTGAGAGCCGATTATTTGGTCTCAGCGCTCTTTGTTGCTTTTGCCGCGTCCTTCTCGGCTTTCTTTTCGGCCCGCGCGGCTTCTTCGTCGGCCTTCTTTGCCGCCTTTTCCGTATCCTCGAGCTTTCCATCCTTGTTCGCGTCGTATTTGGCCAGCGTCGCTTCACGGGTATGCTTGGCTTTCTCCTTGGCGGCTTCCTTGGCCTTGGCTTTTTCCTCGTCGCTTAATTGACCGTCCTTGTTGGTGTCATATTTTTCCAACGTCGCTTTCGACGGCTTTTTCTCCTTGGTCACGGTGTCTTCAGCTGAAAGCACCGCGGGAATGAACGAAAGCGCCAGAAGGCCCAGCGCGAGTTTAAGGGACGGGGATAATTTTTTCATTTTGCGCGCCGACTCTACCCAATGCCGTCCCGCGCAACAACGGACGTTCTTCGCCTAAATTCAGGCAGAACCTTTTTTAAGGTTTAACGACCAGCTGCACCCTTTGGCCCCGCTTGAAATATTTTTTTGCGAAAGTTTGCAGGTCGGCGAGAGTCACCGCATCGATTTTGGCGTCGTAAATTCTCCATTCATTGACCGGTAAACCGTAGATTGCATTCAGCGACGACTGCATCGCGCGTGAGGAGTTGGTCTGCATTCCCATCCGCTTGCCCGCCTTCAACCGGGTCTGACAGCGAAGCAATTCCTCTGCCGCCACCCTTCCTTCCTGAACCCGCGTGATTTCCAGATCCAATTCGGCAATCACTTCCTCATAGCGTTGTGGACTGGTGCCGGCATAAAAATAAAACATCGCTGTATCCAGACCCACCACACGATTGGAGCGGACAAAATAGGCGAGACTCTTCTCCTCCCGTACGCGCTCGAACAGGTGCGACGACATGCCGCTGAACAACTCGTCGGCAACTTCACTGACCGCATAATCCTCCGCCAGCAGCCCCGGCCCGGGGAAGGCCTGGAAGACAATCGCCTGCTGGCGCGGTTGGATCTCCGAAAAATCACCGGGCACCACTTCCACTGCCGCCTTTGCCTTCGGAGCGTGGCCCTTCGGGATTTTGGCGAGAAAGGCTTTTAGTTTCGGCACGAATTTCTTCACGTCGAAATCGCCGGCCACAGCCAGCACCGTGTTGCCGGTGACCACCAGACGCCCGTGCAACGCGCGAAGGTCGGGCACCTGGATCGATCTCAATCCTTGCTCATCGCCCCCGCTTTCAACCCCAAACGGATGCGCGCCGAAAAATTTTTCGCGCATTTTCTTCCGGCCGACCGTGACCACGTCATCAAGGCTTTCCTTCAGCGCGGCCAGCGCCGATTCGCGCTCGATTTCCAGCCGGGCTGGTTTGAACGCCGGCCGGAGCGCGGCATCGGCAATGAGTTCGAGGGCAAGATCGGCGTCGCCGGGTAACACTTCCGCCACCAGGCCAAAACTGTTGTTGCCTGAATAGTCGCTGAATGAACCGCCGACTTCCTCGATTGCACGGGCCACTTCCTCGGCGGACCGTCGGGTCGTATCCTTCGACAGCAAAGTCGACATCAGCGTGGTCAGGCCTCGTTTGACTGAAGGCTCGAACATCGGACCGCCGGAAAATGCGACTCGAAGGTGCAGATTGGGCAGCTGCCGGTTGGGTTGCAGCAGAAGCCGCGCGCCATTGGGCAATTTGATTTCTTCAAAATCGAGCGACGCTCCCTGCCGTGCCGCATCCTTCGTTTCCTGACGCGCAGACGCGGTCGGATTCGACGACACCACAGTCAGCCCTGCCGGCACCAGATAAGTTTGCATCACCCGCCGCAGCTCAGCGGGCGTAAGCGCGAAGAGCCGCTGAAAATAGGTGCGGTTGTAGTCGATGTCCCCGACCACCACTTCACTGGCGCCGAGACGCGACGCCTGGCCCGACATCGTTTTGCGCATATTGACCTCAGATGTGACCGCCTGCCGGATCGCCTTGGCCAATGCCTTCGTACTGATGCCCGTTTTCATCACCCGCTCGATTTCCTGCAAAATGGCTTTCTCGGCCGCTTCGCGTTTATCCGCGTCGGCTAAATAGGAGAGATAAAACAAACCGCTGGTGCCCGGACTCCAGGACATCGCATCGATGTGGTGCACCAGACGCTTTTTCTCCCTGATCGTCTGCCAAAGAATGGAACTGTCCCCATGACCCAAGACCATCGCGAGCATATCGAGCGCCGGCGCATCGGGATGAGCCAGACCGGGAATCTGCCAGCCCAAACCCGCGCGGGAAACCTGGACATCCTCATAAAGGTGCTGGTCGCGCCGGGCCAGCTGGCTCGTTTCGTCGGGTACCAACACCGGGGCAAGACGCTGCCGGGCCGCCTTGCCGAAATGTTCGGTGATCGCCGTGCGCGTGGCCGCCGGATCAAAATCGCCGACGATCACCAACACGAGATTGTTCGGGACATAGCGCGCGCGATAGTACGCCATTAAATTTTCCCGCGTGGTAGCCGCGAAAACATCGCGATGACCGATGATCGGTTGCCGATAGGGATGAGTGCGAAATGCCGTTTCAAAAAGGGACTGCCCCAATCTTTGATCCGGGTCGTCGAGGCACATGTCGATTTCGCGAAGGATGACTCCCTTCTCCTTGATCACCTCTTCAGCCGGCAGCGTCGAACGAAGCACGGCGTCCGCGAGCAAATCGATCGCCACCCCCGTATGCTCGGAAGGAAGATCGATATAATAAACCGTGCGATCAAAAGTCGTGTACGCATTGATGTAGCCGCCATGCGCCTGCACCGTCGCGGAAATCTCCCGGCCCGCACGCCGCTCCGTGCCTTTGAACAACATGTGTTCGAGGTAATGCGACAAACCTGCCCCGAGATCATCGCCCTCGTGAATGCTGCCAGTCTTCACCCATACCTGGACCGAAGCCACCGGAGCCGACGAATCTTTTTTCAGGAGGACCGTGAGTCCATTGGGCAAAGTGTAGCGTTCGACTGGCTCACTCCAAAGTTTTTTCAAGAGACCAAGGTCAGAAGAACGAACGGACGTTTTTTTAGGCATGAAAGAAAATCTGAATGGAAGTCGCGCCACCCTTCAAGCGGCGTGAAAAAAATCAAGCACTCGCACGACCGCGCCGGCTGCGTGATGGCTCGAATGGTTTCACGAAAGCCTCCTCAAAATCGTAGATGTCGGCAAAGTCCTCGCGACGGTCGCTATCGGTTTTGCTGAAGACATTATATTCAATAAGATTGAACACGATGTCGCCAAAATCAGTGCAACGCTGGACTCCCCACTTGTTCAAAACCGTCTTCGTTAAAGGCCCAAACTGATCCAAGGCGTAAACCCGAATACCTTGTAAAAGCTCGGCGCCGGTTACGTGGAGAGACTTGCCTGTGCGCTCAGGGGTTTTGCGTTTTATCCCCTTAACCGTATGGTCAAGCGCCTGACGGACAAAGTTATAAGCTTGGCGTTCAAACCGCGCATCTTCCTTACAGATCAGTCCAACAATCTCTGAGAATTCCAAGTCTTGCATTCGATTTGGGGAGAATACCTAGCATACAAGCGAACGCCCCGCAACATTGGGAACGCCCATTTAACAGCGGATTATTACGTCTGAAACCTAATAACCTGCTTGTTTATTTTTTTGTAAAAGTTCAGCTCGCATTTTGCCGATTTTACTGCATAATGCTTACAAAATGATTGCTGCCACACAGTCGAATCACCCACTGGGGATTATCACCCAGCCGAAACCAGCGGTTTCACCTTTGGATGAAGCGCGGTCTCGAATTCGTAATGCACAGATGCGAATCACTCGTCCGCGTATCGCGATCATCGAATCGCTTATGCAGCATGAGGGTCCGGTGAGCATTGAGCGCATTCACCAGGACATCGGTGCAAACGTGTGCGACCTCGTCACCGTTTATCGCTGCCTCTCGGCGTTTGAAAATCTCCACATGGTTCGCCGGAGTTATCTTCACAACGGAACCTGTCTCTACGAACTCACTCTCGGCAACCAGCAGCACTACCACATCTCGTGCAAAGCGTGCGGCAAGACCGAGAAAGTGGATTACTTCTCCGTCGAAGGAATGGAGCGCATGTTGCAGGACCGTGGCTACAGCGAAGTCACGCACGTGGTGGGATTCTTCGGCATGTGTCCGACCTGTCAGAAGACGGCCGAGCCTCACACCCGTGAAATGGCCCCGCCGGCGGTTCGCTCGATGAGCCCACTGGTGCCTGAGATTCAGTCGTAATTTCATATCCTTTCTCAAAAAATCCGGCGCGGTACTCACCGCGCCTTTTTTATTTCTGTCAGGTGTCATTTGAAACGATCGCACCCGTGCTTTGACATCACTCCGGTTCCGACCAACGGTTTTATTGAATCATGAATCACCTGCACGCCTACTGGCGAATGGAGTATATTGAATCGCCGCGTGAAAAATCGGGCGAAAATCCATTCAGCACCCTGCCAGCGCTGGGCGACGACGCTGCGGCACTCATTATCCATCGCAGTGCCCTGTCTTACCTTATCCTCAACCGGTTTCCTTACAATGCGGGGCATTTGTTGGCGGTGCCTTTCCGCAATGTCGTGGACCTCACCGATCTCCGGGCGGACGAAAGGGCGGATCTGATGGACGAAATCATCACGGGAAAGGACATCCTGCGGGCCGCATTGAAACCCGATGCGTTCAACCTGGGATTCAATCTGGGCACCGCTTCCGGCGGCAGCATTTCCCATCTGCATGCCCACATCGTACCACGCTGGAACGGCGACACCAATTTTATGCCGGTCATCGGTGAGACGCGGGTTCTCCCCCAGTCGCTCACGGCGATGTATCAACGATTGCGCAAGGTCGCCGAGACTTTTCATCCGGCCAAACCAGGCTCGTCATCCCACGCATAGCATCCTGCGTCCCCGTGGCAGAATCGAAAACACTCCATTATCCCAACGCGCGGCATCTCAGCCAGCTGTTTTGCGGGAGCGAAGAAAACCTCACCCGTGTGGAAAAAGCGCTGGGGGTGCGGCTCGTCACCCGCGACGAATGGCTGAAAATTGACGGAGCCGCCGCAGCGGTGGCTCGGGCGGAGGAATTTTTCACACTCCTCAATACCGGTCGCACCCAGGGATTATCCCTGCGCACGCCCGATTTCCTGCGCCTCCTGGAAACGTACGCCAAGGACAATGGCGAGAGCCTGCGCACGTTGTTCAACGAACCTCTGGTCATCGCCACGAATCGAAAAAGCGTCGTTCCGAAAACCATCGGACAAAAACTTTACCTTCAGGCGATCCAGAAAAATCCCATCGTGTTTGGCATTGGTCCCGCCGGCACCGGCAAAACCTACCTCGCGATGGCCGCGGCCATCTCCGCCCTGCTCAAGGGTGAGGTTCAACGCATCATCCTGACCCGTCCCGCCGTCGAGGCCGGCGAAACCCTTGGCTTTCTGCCCGGCGATCTTCGGGAGAAGATTCTGCCCTATCTGCGTCCGCTTTACGATGCATTGCACGACATGTTGGACGCCACGGATGTCGCGACGCTGTCTGAAAAAGGGGTGATCGAGATTGCCCCGCTCGCCTACATGCGCGGGCGCACACTTGCCCATGCCTATATTATTTTGGATGAAGCCCAGAACACATCTCCGGAGCAAATGATGATGTTCCTCACGCGCCTCGGCGACGAATCCCGCATGACCGTGACCGGCGACATCACCCAGATCGATCTGCCCCGTACCAAACAGTCCGGACTGGTGCTGGCCCCGCGCATCCTCCGGAATATTTCGGGAATTGAGTTTCATCACTTCACCGCAACCGACGTCGTACGCCACCCCTTGGTGCAAAAAATCATCGATGCCTACGAACGAGCCCAGTCCGGAGAAACGCCCCCCGGCACTCATGCCTGAAATCCGGCGGCAGGTCGATATTCACAAGGCGCACCCCAAACTTCGCCTGACCAGGCGTGAAGTGGAGCGCGTGATCGCCGTCCTCGACGAAAACCGGGAAAAATTTCTCGGAGGCTGTCCTTCGGGCGACCTTTCCCTCGCCTTCCTCACTGACCACGGGCTGGCCCAGGTTCATGGAGATTTTATGGATGATCCGTCAGTAACCGACGTGATCACATTTGAAGGGGACCCGGCGATGGGGAACGCCGGGGAAATTTGTGTGTCAGCCGACACCGCCGCCCGATTCGTTAAATTGCCATCAAGTCGTTCCCGCAGTTTGCCCGCCCAGGAAAAGTTCTCCACTGAACTCACTTTGTACATCGTTCATGGATGGTTGCACCTGGCGGGTTATGATGACCTGCAACCGGCGAAGAAACGCCGCATGCGGGCCGCGGAGAAACGCGCCATGGCTCTCTTGCGCAAACATCACGCGATTCCCTCATTCAAGCTCGATTAAGTTGTCCGGCTAATTTCCAAAGCCGGCAGACGGATGAAATCCGCTCCCCCCGACGCGGGTAAAAAATCAGTGTTCAATCGGCGCTAACTGTGGTTACTTGCGGCCACATGGCCGAAACCCGCTTCACTTCCCTGCGCAATGCGTTCCTGACCGGATTGCTTCTGGTCGCGCCTCTGGTCGTCACGGTCTGGGCTCTGCGCGTCATTATCGGCATTGTCGGTGGTTCCATCACCCCGTTTTTCGCGCCTTACCTGCCGGACGCGTTGAGTCATCTGCCGGCCATTGTCTGGGATGTTCTCACCACCGCGATTGTCCTGGGGTTGGTCACTCTTCTCGGCTACCTTTCGCGCCTCTTTCTGGGCCAGTTTGTGGGCGCGATGGCCGAACGCTTTATCCAAAGTATTCCCGGAGTGGGCGGTTTCTACAACAGCGTGAAACAATTCATCGAGACCTTCGGCGCGAAGGACCGGACTCAGTTCAGCAAGGTCGTGCTGGTTCAATTTCCCCGTCCCGGCGCTTACACCATCGGCTTTCTTACCAATACGGGAAAAGGCGAACCCCACAGTCACTTTACCGACGAACGTTGGGCAGTGTTTGTGCCTACCTGCCCGAGTCCGGTGAATGGATTTTTCATGTACCTTCCTTCCTCCGAAATCATCGAGCTGGGACTTTCCGTCGGAGATGGGATGAAAATCGTGATTTCGTGCGGTGCGGTCCTTCCCCATTGGTCCGATCCTTCCGCCGCCAAAACGGCACTCGAGCGTACGTCGGTTTCCTCGCGGAGCTAAACACACCAGCCGCATGCCTGGACAGCAGCTCCAGACCACCGCCTTTGTCCTGACCAAACAGCCGGCAGGATCCGACGCGTTCGAACAATTCACTGTTTTTTCCGGCACCGAAGGGATTCTTCATTGCCTGCGCCGCATCAGTCAGGGCCGGAAAAACGCCACTGATATTGATCTGTTCGACGAAGCCGAGCTCTGGCTGGAGTCTTCGAATCAAGGTCGCACCTGGTTTATCAAGGAACATCGTTTTATCCTGCGGCACGAGGGGATCGGTGGTTCCTATGACGCGTTGCGTACCGCCTCCGCCTTCGCCCTGATCGTCGCACGCAACTCGGTGCCGGATGAGTCCCGGGAATCAGTCGTGGCACTCCTGCGTTCCACGTTTGCCGCGCTTTCCAGCGGCGGCCGGCCCGACATCACCTGGCTCAAGGCCCTCTATTGTTTTCTTCGCGACGAAGGTTACCCAGTGAAACAACAGTGGTGGCCTTCGCTTCCGGAAGCCGACCGCGAGACCGCCGCATTGCTGCTGAACCAGCCGCTCGCCGGACAAACCGCCACCGCCGCGACCGTCTCCCGGATCGTCGCCCAACTTGAACAGTGGCTCCAGGCGGAGACCGAAATACGCCTGCGTTAAGGCCGGCGAAAACTTCAGCCCTCCCGCCCACAGTCCCGGCTTGTAATTTTCGGGGAAGCGAATCCATACGTACGTTTCTCGATGCAGTTTTCCCTCGAAACCAAAACCGTCGGACTGAGCGTGGGCGAATTCTCCGCCTTTGCTCTTGGTCCCCAGGAGCCAGGCGGCGGCGGACAGGGAATCTGGCGCGCGCAATTGGGGCAGCACTGGCACAACGAACTGCGTACCCGCACCGAAAAGGAATTCACGATCGATGGCTCATTGCGAGCCGGCGTCCAGTTTGAGGTCGGTATCGAAGGACGGCTCGTTCATCGCGGTTGGACGTTTGAACTGAACGGCCGGATCGACCAACTGGTCGGTGACACCCTGCGGGAAATCAAAAGCGTGATGCGGCCACTGCCCGCGGACGAGTCGGAGCTGCGCGCCGCCTATCCGGAATACTTCCGTCAGCTCGCCACGTACGCCGTTCTCTTGCGGACCAATGCCGCGCCCCAGTTTGCGGTCCTGAATCGGAACACACTGCGGGCCGA
>JBEHXD010000109.1:0-11867 GCA_048498875.1 Verrucomicrobiota bacterium | reverse complement strand
GGTAACCTCAAATTTTTCCAACGTCACGAGGTCCGGTGTGTTTTATTGTTGTTCGGGCGCGACCGGCTGTCCAAATCCGAGGGTGCTTCCCGCGAACGCGAGGGCGAGCAGGAGGGTTATGGCGCGGAAACTCCCCGCCGTTGCGTTGATGAGTTTGTTCATGGTCCTGGTTGTTTGCAGTCTGTGTGGTGGCGTCGCTCCGCGGGGGATTTTCCCGGCGCTGCCAGCCCAGCGGAACGTGCGTCGCAAATCGTGGCTTTCGTGGCAGCGGACGGTTGCCGGTGCCGCCCTGCCAGTGTAACGAGTATGCACCGTGCCTGTCCGGGCCAGAGCAGAGCGTTGAAACGCTAGTTTGCCGTGCCCAACCGCTGATTATGGGCGGCCGTCTGCCATTTCCGCTGGGAAATCGGTCGGATACGGGGAAGCGACGAAGCGCTAATTTGCCGCGTTCACTGCTGCCGATGCTGATCGGAGAATCCACGCTGGCCCGGGAATTTTCAAAAGTACCGGTCTATTGGTAGCGCAAAAGGTTCGCGAGGGCGGGAGTGTTTTTCTTCGCGATCAGAACCAATTCACTTTCCGGTAGGTGGGTCATGGCTACCCCGCTGCGCATTCAATTGGTTTTAGCGTTCCTCCTTTTTGCCGGCGCGATGCTTCGCGCACAAACTCCCGCGGCATCCCCGAATTCCACAACGCCGGCCAGGGCGCCTGCCGCCGCCGCGTTTCCCGGTATGCCGAGTCCGGAGGAAAGGCAGAGAATCCAAAAACTTTCCAACGAAGACCACGCCGCCCTGATGGCGCAGCTGGGGATCAGATCATTGCGTCCGGGGTTTAACGGCAACACGGCGCCCGGCACGCCCAATCAGGCCAACTACGATCAGGCGAAGGCCAATCCGTTTCCGGATTATCCGGAAATTCTCACTCTGAAAAACGGCGAAAAAGTCACCACCCCGGAAATATGGTGGCGGCAGCGTCGTCCGGAAATCGTGGAGGACTTCGAACGCGAGGTGGTCGGTCGCGTTCCGGAAAACGTGCCGAAGGTGACGTGGAAAGTGACGCAAACGGAAAGCACTGTCGTCGCGGGATTGCCGGTTATTGCCCGGAAAGTGATCGGGCATGTCGACAACTCCGCGTATCCCGGCATCACGGTTGACATCAAGATGGCCGTGATCCTTCCGGCGCAGGCCAAAGGGCCGGTGCCGGTTTTGATGATGTTTGGGTTTGCCAACATGCCGGGCGAGGTGTTGCCGCGCTGGCCGGGAATGGTGGATCCTCCCGTGCCGCCGTCGACGGATCAGTTGATCACCGCGGGTTGGGGTTATGTTTCGATCAGCACCGCCAGCATCCAGGCGGACAATGGCGCGGGACTCACCGAAGGCATCATCGGGCTCACCAATCACGGAAAACGGCGGACGCCCGAGCAGTGGGGTGCATTGCGCGCCTGGGCGTGGGGGGCGGCTCGTGGCCTGGATTATCTCGAAACGCTGCCCGAAGTTGACGCGAGGCACGTCGGCATCGAGGGAGTTTCCCGTTGGGGCAAGGCTGCATTGGTGGCGATGGCGTTTGAGCCCCGGTTCGGGATCGTGTTGGTGGGTTCGTCGGGAGAAGGCGGCGCCAAACCGCACCGGCGGAATTTCGGCGAAGCCGTGGAAAACCTCGCGGGCTCGGGCGCCTATCACTGGATGGCGGGCAATTTCATCAAGTACGCGGCGGCGGAATCCACGTTCGGCAGCAAAAATGCTAACGATATTCCCGTGGATGCCCATGAACTGATCGCGCTTTGTGCGCCGCGTCCGACGTTCATCAGTTATGGCATTCCGGAAAAGGGCGACGCCAACTGGCTCGACCAACAGGGCAGTTACATGGCCACGGTCGCCGCCGGACAGGTGTTTCGTTTGCTGGGCGTGCGGGATATTGGCGACAAGAGCGATTATCGCGCGGCGAAAATGCCGCCTTATAACACCGGGTTGCTCGACGGCGAACTCGCCTGGCGCCAGCACGACGGCGGTCACGAGGATCGCTCCAACATGAGTTATTTCATCGCGTGGGCGAACCGGGTGATCGGTTACAATCCCGCGCGTTGAGCCTTTTGAATGCGGACAGGTGGGTGGGATTTTTCTGGTCGCCGGTGGTCGGAGTTTCCATTTGCCTGATGATCATCCTGCGATCGCCCAAATTCGTGGCGATTTGCCCAACCTTATCCCCCATGAAAAGCCCCGTCGTATTGTTTCTGATTTTTTCCCTTGGTTTGATCCGCTTCGCCACCGCGGCCGATGCACCGCCGGCGGAAGTGGTGTCCATCGATCACGCCAAAGTGGACGCGGCCTTCGCCAAAGGCATGCCGCTTCTGGCCAACTCCAAGTACAAGATTTCCGCCGGCCGCCGGGTGACCACGGGTCCGGTCGAAATTCATGCGAACGATACGGACATTTTCTACGTGGTGGAAGGCTCGGCGACGTTTGTGACCGGGGGAACGGCGGTTGAGCCGACGACGAAGGCACCCGGTGAAAGCAATGCAAAGTCCATCGAGGGCGGTGTCACCCATCATCTGACCAAAGGGGATGTCATCGTGATTCCCAAGGGAGTGCCGCATTGGTTCACCGCCATCGACAGCACCTTCCTCTACTTTGTCGTCAAAGTGACCGAGTGACGGTCACACTTTCTGTTGTTTCCATTTGCCCCGCCGGAAAAGCAGGCCGCTCCAAAAGGCGAGCACGGTGAACGAGGCCGGCACGGCGATATAAACGCCCAGCGGGCCGAGACCGGCGGGGACCGACAGCACCCAGGCGAGGGGAATCTGGCCCAGCCAGAAACAGAAAAAATTAAGACGGGTGGGCGTCCAGGTGTCGCCCGAACCGTTGAAGGTTGCCTCGAAACACATGCCGGCGGCGTAGAGGGGAAAGGCGAGACTCACGATCCACAACGCGCGCACGCCTTCGCGAAAGACGACCGGGTCGTCGGCGAAGAGGCCGACAATTTGCCGGGAAAAAATCACGAACAACAATCCAACGATGCCGAGGAAACACGCGTTGTATTTCACCGCCACCTTCACCGCTTCCTCGGCGCGGTCCGGTTGTTTGGCGCCCAGATTCTGGCCGACGAGGGTGGCGCCGGCATTCGACAGGCCCCACGCGGGCATTAACGCGAAAATCACCACGCGGATTGCGATGGTGTATCCGGCCAGCACTGGTGCACCAAACAGGGCGAGGATTTTAAACAGTCCGACCCAGCTCGTGGTATGAATGAACATTTGCAGCACGCCGTTGCCTGAGGTTTTCAAAACGGTGCCGAGAACTTCCCAACGCGGCGTGAAGTCCCGCCAGTGCAGTTTAATCCGGCCCGCGCGCCCGGTGAGATGCCAGAGCTGGTAACAGACACCGATGCCCCGCCCGATATTCGTCGCTACGGCCGCACCAGTGATGCCCAGTTCCGGCAGAGGTCCGAGTCCGAAAATGAAGCAGGGGCCGAGCAGGATGTTGAGCGCGTTGGACAGCCACAAGGTGCGCATGGCGATCACCGCGTCGCCCGCGCCGCGAAAAATTGCGTTGATGAGAAAGATCAGAAAAACGGTCGCGTTGCCGCTCAGCATGATTCGCGTGAAGCGTGAACCCAGGGTGATCACTTCCTCACTGGCGCCCATGAAACGGAGCAGATCAGGGGCAAAGGTGCCGAGCACCAGACCGAGCAGGGCCGCGAGGGTCACGCCCAGCAAAATGATTTGTCCGGCCGCTTCGGATGCGAGGCCGGGATTTTTTTCACCGATGCGTCGGGCAACGATGGCGGTCGCCGCGAACGAAATGCCGATCGCGACCGCGTAAATCAGTGACATGATCGATTCGGTCAGGCCGACTGCGGCCACGGCATTGAGGCCAAGGTGGGAAACCCAGAATACATCCACCACGGCAAAGAGGGATTCCATGGACATTTCCAGCACCATGGGCACCGCCAGCAGCAGCACGGCGCGTTTGAGCGGCAACGCCGTGAAATCGTTGTGTCCGCCTTTCAGTGCGAAAAGCACGCTCCGCCAGAATGACGGGGATGCCTCGGGATCGATGGCGGAAATAGGGGCGGAATCGCTCATGGACGGTGGGGATGGGTTTAGCTTACAGCACTCACCTGACAGCGTGATGTCAGCAGCCTGTCTGAATCAACGAATGAATGGGGGTTAAATGGACACTTTTTCCGTGTGATCGTATTCCCGTCCCAAAGTCCCGTTGAATTTCCCAGATTGTGACGTCCCGATTGGTTTTCGGCTTTGGCGCGTGAATGCGATCGATACGCGGATGAAATATCTCCCTCTTTTCCCGACAGGATGTATCCCTTTTTGCTGACAAAAATACTCCTCCCTGCTGAGAGTAGGGCTTTGCGTCGGCAGGCACGGCGTCTGCTCACGGTTGAATTATATGAACACCTTCACCTTGATTCATGTGGCCATCAGCCTGGTGGGAATAGTGGCGGGATTCGTGGTCTCGTTCGGAATGCTGTCAGGCAAACCGTGCAGCTCCTGGGTGACGGTCTTCCTGATGACGACGCTGCTGACGAGTGTCACCGGATTTTTCTTTCCGTATCATGGTTTCACCCCTGCCATCGGGGTCGGGATATTCTCAATCCTGATTCTGGCGCCGGTGTTTTATGCCTGGTACGGCGCAAAATTGACGGGCGCCTGGCGCTGGGTCTACGTCGTTGGTTCGGTTACGGCGCTCTATCTGAATTTTTTTGTCCTGATTGTTCAATCGTTCTCAAGATTCCCGTGCTTCACGCGCTTGCGCCCACCCAGGCTGAACCACCCTTTGCCATCGCCCAAGGGCTGGCGCTGCTCGCTTTTATTGTTTTGGGAATTCTGGCGACGAAGCGGTTTCGTCCGCAACTGCGGGCGCTTTAGATCCCGTTCGGCCGGTCAAATCGAGGGGAAAGTGTGTGACCGCCGGCCCCAGGCTGAATCAATCGCGTGCGCTTTCCATGAGAAGATCCCCGTAGGGCTCCTGATCTTTGCCGTCGGCGGGAGTGACGCGCCCCCGGGCGTGATAATGCAGGAAAATCTCCGGAAATCCGGTGGCGCCCAATGGGAGGTTGCCCGCCATTTGCGCGAGGTTGCCGCCCCACACCACATTTCCTTCCAGCAGCATTGGGCCTTGGTCGGTGTCGATTACGTCCCAGCCGATAAAAATCATTTGCGGCAGACTCGCGTGTGCGCGCAACGCCAGTTCCTTCATTTCCGGCCAGCGCGAAAGCCGGCGTCCGGTGATCGGTGCCCCTGAGCCGGGGTGCTGTCGGAGAGACCCTTGCTCCGCTTGCTTGGCATCGGCAATGCCGAGCGTTCCGGTTTCCGGATCAACCGCAGTGCAAAACGATCGCGAGGGTTCGTCTGACGTGATCGCCTCGCCCACGCCCATACGCAGGACGGCCAGTAAGACGCGGATGTGGCCGCCCGGATCGCGGGCGGTGACGACGCGACAGTTCGCGAGGGCCTTGGCGCTGATGGACGCGAGATCGCCGGAATTTTCCAGACGCGGTTGGACCACGAGGCAATTGTCGCCGCATTCCGCCGCGAGCCATGATTGCAAAGCTGCCCGGTCGAGTCGGGCTTTCCCGTCAGTGTGAGTGTCGCTGATGGGGTCATACCGCCAGCAGGCAATGCCGCGGCTGGAGTAGGATCGTGCGGGTTTGGTGAAGAGGTCGATTTTCCACCCCGCGTCGGGGGAAGGAGCAAACTCGCACTGACCTTGCGAATATTGCGCGATGATCGCCGGAGTGGTTATGTCATGCCGGGCACAAAATGCATGAAAAGCCACCTTGTCGTCGAGCACGGTGGTGTCGGCATCCCGATGCAAGGCGCGCAGCAAAAGCTGCAGTTCGCGATGATCGATCACCTTCAAATAAGCCGCGGGGTCGGGGTGTCGGAACAATCGCTGAAAATAGTAGGTCCGGGGAGAGAGATTCGCGTGCCAGACCACACGGAAAAGATCGAGCAGCTGCCGGCTGCGGCTGACGTGATAGTGTTTTTTAACTCCGGTGCTCGTCTGGCGCCAGACGAGCAGGATTTGCCGAAGCGAAAAGATCAGATACAGCAACTGCGCGGCGGCCGCTTCGAGGGGGGAAGGACGGGGCTGTCTCGCCTGCTCCAATTCGTGGGCGATTTTTCTCGCCTGCAGGAGGGGTGTCGTTGCGCGTCGCACCGCGCACCAGGGCGCGAGGGTGCGGCAGTGGTCGAAAGCGATCAGGCGAAGGACAGGCCAGGTTTTTTTCACGCGCGGCCATCGAGGCAGAACTCTTTTCAAACTCACCTCGAAAGCGCATCCCGGAGACTATAAGTTTTCGTTTGAGAGGGGGGTCGCGCAAAAGGCTTTTATATAAAGCAGGAGCGGTGAAGGTAATCGGTGACAAATGGCGGAATATAACCCGCAATTTGAATTCGACTCAGGGTTGCCCTGATTGACCTTGCCAGGAGTGCGTGGCTGTCGTGATTTTCGGATTTCTGTTTACCCACCTGTCTCATGGAAGAAACCGCCCGCAGTTCATCGTCGGAAAGTGCGGCCCATCGTGAGTTGAAGCGACTGGCCATGGAGTGGGCGATGGCGCACCGGATGCTGCTGGCGGCGACGGAGGTGCGGCTGCCGCGGGCGAATTACCGCGCGGACGTGGTGGCGGCGACTCCGCGCATTCTTTCTGACAACGCCTGCACGGCGGTGTTTGAATGCAAGGTTTCCCGCGCCGACTTCCTGCGCGACAGTTCGCCGGAGAATGGAGCGGTCGAAACGATCGCGGGCTTGAATGCACGGCTGGCGGCGCTGCGGGCGCTGATTGCCGGGCACCGGCCCGATCTGCGAAAAAGCGAGGAATTGTTTCCCGAGTTCGATGCGGTGGATTTGCGGGGACTTCGTCACGATACCCATGAGGCGCTGGAAACGGAACTCCGGATTGCCCAGCGAAAATTCCATGAGGGAACGAAATTCGCGAAACTCTGCCGCTGGCGGGCTGCGAGTCTGCTCTATATTGTAGCGGAGGAAAATCTCTTCAGCCCGGCCGAACTTCCCGTGGGCTGGGGCTTGCTGGTTCGGCGCGGAGTTGCGCTTGAACTGGAAGTGAAGCCCTGTTTGCGCGACACGACTGCCGGGGAGCGTGTGGCCCTCGTGGAACGGATTGCGGCCGCCGTGGCGGGCCGCGAGCGTAGAAATCTGGGAATCGCGATGGCACCGCCGGGAGGTCCGGTGAACCGGCCGTTGTGAAGCGTTCCGGGTGATCGGGAGATTGCGCCGCACGAAAATTTTGTCACGGTGGGGCGCGCATGGATACCCTTTCCTCGTTTCTGCCGATCATCCAGCTGGCAATTACCCCGGTGATTTTGATTTCAGGCATGGGCGCGCTGATGATCACCCTCACGAACCGGATGGCGCGCATCGTCGATCGCACGCGCGTGGTGGCCGAGGCGATTCCGTCGGCGCAGCCGGATGATCGGAAACACTTGGAAAGCCAGCTCGACATCATGTGGCGGCGGGCGCTGCTGCTGCGGCGGGCGGTGACCAGCAACGGACTGAGCATGTTGGTTTCGTGTCTGCTGGTGGTGGCGATTTTCGCGTCGGCGATGCTGGGATTGCATTTGCAGGTGCTGATGCTGGTCCTCTTCTGCTCGAGCATCCTGTTTCTCATCCTGTCCCTGGTTGATTTTCTGCGGGACATTTTCGTTTCGCTCCATGCCCTGCATCTTCAGGTCGAACGGGCCCGCAACCGTCCCTCCACGTCGGCACCCTGGCCGCCGTTCAAGGGGTAGGGTGCCGGCTGAACTTTTCCGTTTCATTTTAGGGTGGATTGGGTCGATATGGCGATTGCCACGTTGCGGAAATCGCTCACGCTTCGCGGCACGAAGCCTACCCCCCTTCACCTTGATTAAGCCCGGTTTTGCGGAAATGACGGAAAACCCCGCTCCTGCCTTGCCTGCAATCCTTTCCCCTGCTGCGTCGATTTCCTTTCGACGGAGATGGCGTTTTGGAGCGGGGGCAATGATTCTTCTGCTTGCCGGATTACCTGTCGTTCGGGCGGAAAATCACTATATCGAGAGCACGGCACCCGGGTTGATTGAAGCGGGAGTGCCGCTTTTTGAAATCCGCAATTATCAGACCCTCGGTCTCGATGCGCCGCCCACGGATTTGCATGTCATGCCCGACGGCCGATTACTGGTCTTTGCCGGCCAGCAGATCGCCATCGGTGACGGTGTGCGGTGGGAACGATTTCAGCAGGCACCCAACGACACTCTAACTCCCGCGGACACCATGGCCGTGGACCATGACGGTTCAATTTACATGGGCGTGGTCAAGGGCTTTGCCCGGGTCGAGTTCGGCAACGATGCCCGATGGCATTTGCAGATGGTGGCACCGTGGACGAATGAGGGGGCGGCTTATGTCCCGACGCTGCGTTTCGCCACTCCAGTGGGAGACGATTGGTTTTGGCATGGCGACAGTGGTCCATTGGTGGCGTGGCGTCCGGGACAGGCCGTGCGGGTCGTGGGACGGGCCGACACGACCGAGCAGGTGCTGCATTTGCGCGATGATTTTTTCCTGAGCGATCGCACCACGGGCGCCTTGTGGCGTCTCGCAGTGACGGGGATGGAGGCGGTGAAGTATCTGCCCAATGTCACCACGCGCGACACGCTGTCGTGTGCGGTGCCCTATGGAAAGGACCAGTTGCTCGTGGGCACGTTTGGCCGGGGACTGAAACTTTTCGATGGGCGGGTGTTGCGGGATTTTCCGGGCAACGGCCATTTTGGCGAAAACACCCACATCAATGCCATCTGCCGGATTCCCGGCGGATTTTATGCCGCAGCGGTGGAAAGTTACGGGTTGGTCTTCTTTGATGAGAATGGTCGCACGATCCAGGTGTTGGATCATCGCATCGATCATCAGTTGAATCACATTCGCTCGTTGTTTGTCAGCGGCGGCGTGGTGGTGGGACTGCTGTCCGAAGGAATTGTCCGCGTCGAGTTTCCCTCGCGCGTGTCGCATTACGAACCATTGGCGGCCAGCCGCCTGACGACGGCGGATCCCCTTCATATCGACGGACACCTCTGGCTGAGCACGGATGGCACCATGATGCGCGGACTCTACGACAGCCACGGGGTGATCAATGAGTTTGTGGTCGACAGCCCTCCGGATGAATTCGTTTTCGCCGTCTCGACCATAAACGGCGTGACCGTGGCGAGTGCCGAGAACGGCACATACGTCAGACGTCGCGACCGCTGGGTCTTGGCGGCGCCGACACTCAGGAACATGCGGATTATTTCCAATGCTCCGAACAAGGAGGGAAAGTGGCTGTATGCGATCCCCGGGGAGATCGGACGTCTGCAGCCCACGGACGAGGGCTTCGAGATTGAACGGGTTCCCGCCCCGAGCCTGGCCAATCCCTATGGTTTTGAGAGCGGGGAGAACGGTGCGACCTGGATTGAGCAGGGAAATGCACGGGTGAGCCGGGTGCAGGAAGTGAACGGCAGGCTGACGCTGGAATCCTTCGGAAAGTCCGACGGATTACCCGAAGGCTGGTCGCAGATATTTACCCTCTACGGCAAGGTGTTTTTCAATGTGGGTGGCCAGATTTTGACTTTCAACGACCAGACCCGGCGATTTGAGACGGACCGCCAGTTCGCGGCGGATTTTCCGGGAATAACCAACATTGTTGGCCGTCCCGGAATGGATGGAAGGGGCCGGGTCTGGATGACCTACAACGGTTCGGTGCACGTGTTGGAAGGCAAGCCGGGCAACTGGCGGGACATCAAGGAGCCCATGCCACCGGGGTTCATGCCTTATGCCTTCAATTTCGAACGGGACGGAGTGGTCTGGATGCATTCGGACCGGCGGCTCGTACGGTATGATCCCGCGCTGCTTGCCGCACCCGAAACTCCCTTCCGGGTAATCTTCAGTCACCTCAGTTTCACTTCCAGCGGTCGGACCGTATTTCCGGGTAACGCGGCGGAATTACCGGCGCTCGATTTTACGGACAATTCCTTTTCCGCGCACTTTTTCGCACCCAATGCGCCCTTTGGATCCGCGATCGATTTCGAGGTGCAACTCGAAGGCGTGGATTCCCGGTGGTCGTCCACTGGTGCGGGCGGATCCGCCACCTTCAACCATCTCAAGCCAGGACGCTATGTGCTCCATGTCCGTCCGCATTCGGCCGGGACAATCGGAAAGGAAGCGGCGCTCGCGTTTGTGGTGCTGCCCCCGTGGTATCTCACCAAGTGGGCTTATCTCGGCTATCTTCTCGGCGTGATCGGGCTGGCGGCGTTGATTGCCCGCACGGTGTCCATTCTCGAGCGTCGGGAAAAACTCCGGCTCGAGCAGCTGGTCGAGCAACGCACCCAGGAACTCAACGCCGGCATCGAACGCCGCCGCCGCCTCGAAGCGCAGCTGCTGCAGGCGCAGAAGCTGGAAAGTCTCGGCACCCTCGCCGGTGGCATTGCGCATGATTTCAACAATATCCTGACGAGCATCCTCGGTTACTGCGGGCTCGCGGTGCTCTCGGCGGGCGACAATCCCGCGCTGATTGCGGACCTCAACCAGATCCGCGCCGCCGGTGTCCGCGCACGGGATCTCGTGGCGCAGATCCTGACTTTCTCGCGCCAGCGCAAGATCACACTCGTTCCGCTGAATCTCGCGACCAGCGTGGCCGACGCCCTTAAGCTGGTGCGTGCGTCCACGCCGACGACCGTTGAAATTGTTTCGAAGCTGACCGACGGTAACGTGAAGGCGGACTCGACCCAGATTCACCAGATCGTGATCAATCTCTGCCAGAACGCCGTGCACGCGATGCGGGGCAAGTCGGGCCGGATCGATGTGACGCTGGAGCGGATGGAGGTTTGCGAAAGCATGGCGGCGGAACTGCACGGGTTGCAGTCGGGGCCGGCAATGCGCCTGACGGTGGCGGACAACGGCTGCGGCATGAGCGCCGCAACGTTGGAGCGGGTCTTCGATCCGTTCTTCACGACCAAGGCGCCCGGCGAAGGCACCGGCTTGGGACTCTCCATTGTGCAGGGCATCGTGCACAGTCACTACGGTGCGGTGCGGGTGCGCAGTCAGCAGGGTTTGGGCACGACCTTCGATTTGTTTTTCCCGGTTACCACCGAGCCAGTGGTCCCCGTCCTGGCCTCGGATGGAGTGCCGCGAGGCGCCGGCGAGCCGATCCTGGTCGTGGACGACGAACCGTCGGTCGCGCAGTATGTGGCGAAACAACTCGAGCATCTGGGCTATCGTCCGACCATCTTTAATGACCCGCATGCCGCCCTGGCGGAAATAACATCGGCTCCGGAACGGTTCCGGATGATCGTGAGCGATCTGACGATGCCAAGGCTCACCGGGGTGGAATTGGTTCAGCGTTGCCGGGCTGCCGGCGTGAACATTCCCTTCGTGATCATCACGGGTTATGGCACCGATGCGCTGCAAGCGACGCTGCAAACGCTCGGACGATGCAAGGTCCTGCCCAAGCCGTTTGAAGGCGCCGATCTCGGCCGCATGCTCCAAAGTATCCTTCGAGGGGATTCCAAGTCCCCGGTCGACACGGCGGCACCGGGGAAATCGGCGGTTTGATTCACGGCCCGAGGCGGTTTTTCAGATGCGGGCGTGCGTGTGGCGTGCCAGTCACGCGGCGTTGTCCCGGAGTTGCGCGGCAAGCGCGCAACCCACACGGCATATTTTTCATTCGGCTTCAGGACTTGGGCTCAAACCGGCTTTGTGCGCGATTTTTCCGTACGCTTTCGGCCGGTGAGATCCGGCCGTTCATGGCGATGTAGATTCCTGGCGGCAGCACTTGGAGCGCGCCGACTGCGCAGCCGAGATTAAAAAGCGCATCGCTGGCGCGAAATCGGGCCGGCACCATCGAGCCGG
>JBEHXD010000108.1:0-11908 GCA_048498875.1 Verrucomicrobiota bacterium | reverse complement strand
AGATAGGGCTGCCCTTTGGTTGGGCCTTTTTCCGCGATGGCGAGTTCTTCCGGCGGCGTCCGCAGACTGCGGACGAGATAGGAGTGATCCGCCTTGATGGTGAAGCGATGACCCTCGCCGCCCGAAGCGACTACTCGGTCGCGCGGCTCGAGGGTAAAGAGTCCGAAGAGATTGGGGCCGGTCTTCGTTGACGTGTCGTCGCGCTGGACAGCGTGACACTCCACGCAACCGAAGCCGCGGAAGGTGGTTTCGCCGAGCTTCACCAGATCGATCAGTTTTTCCACATTGCTCGGTTTGCCGCTGATCTCGGGTACTTTCACCGCGTCGAAATCAGCGCGCCGCAGTGAGAAATTGCGAATGGCCAGGCTGCCACTGTCGACGGCGAACGTCGTGTGTCCGCCGGCGTCGAGCCAGCGGTTTTCGCAACCCTTCGACCAGCCGCGCACCACGGTGTTGGATTGAACGACTTTGCCGTTGATCCTGATCTCTAGGATCAAACCGTCCTGGGTCCGGTTGCGGGCGTCATCGAAACGGGGCGCGCGGAATTTGGCTTCGAAGGTCTGCCAGTTGCCAGCTGCCGCGTCGACCAATGGCGGTACTCCCTTCGGATTGATCTCCGCGGGGGCGGACTCTTCTGTTGAAGCGAGTGCGCCCAGGTCCTTGCCCAGTTGAATGCGATAACGCGATTGGAGATAGATGCCCGCATCGGTGCCGACGGGGGCGAGAAATTCCATGCTGACAACGCAGTCACCCAGATAACCAAAAGTCCGGAGCTGCAGGGATTCGCCTTTTTTACCGGTGTAAGCCATCACCGGGCCATCTTTGTCGGGCGTGGTCGCCAACTTGCCGTCCACCAACTTGGCGTCGGCCGCACCGGCCCATTCGGCGTTGGGACTAAACCAGGCCGAGGCGGAATTGGGGTTGGGTTGAGCCCATGCGAGGGTGGAAATCAATCCCGCGGTCAATAACGCGAGAAAACGGGGGAGTCGAAGGGTCGTCATCGTTTGGCTAAAAAGAAGGGGTTGCCCGTGAAGGCAATAGAAGAGCAAGTAAGCTTAAGACTTCGTAGTCCCATTCTCAACTGACGTGGTGGGGCCGGACGTGTCTTCAGAATGGGAAGCAATCCAAGCATCAACCCAAACGGGCCCGATCATGGGGTACGTTTAAGGCGAGCATCGGCCCGATCGGCACGATTTGGGTCGGGTTGATTTCCGTGTGGGTAACATAGTAGTGCCGTTTGATGTGATCGAAATTCACCGTGTTGCCGATGCCTGGTGTCTGATACAAGTCCTGCAGGTAGCCTTGTAAGTTCGGGTAGTCCACGATGCGACGCACGTTGCATTTGAAGTGTCCGTGATAGACGGCGTCGAATCGCACCAGCGTGCAAAACAGCCGCCAGTCGGTCTCAACAAAATTTGCGCCGAATAAAAACCGCTGGCCGGCCAGTTTTTCCTCGAGCGAATCGAGTTCCTCAAAGAGCTTGCGCACCGCTTTTTCATACGTGGCTTGCTTCGTTGCAAAACCCGCCCGGTACACGCCATTATTAACGAGTTCGTAGATGCGTTCGCTCAGCCTGGCCTGCGCGGCGGCGTGCGCGGCGGGAAACAGATCGGGCGTGCCGCGGCTGACGGCAAACTCGTCGTTGAACATTCGGCAGATGTCGTCCTCCGAGTTGTTGACGATGCGTTTTGTCTGCTTGTCCCAAAGCACGGGCACCGTCCAGCGGCCCTTGAATTTCGGGTTGGTGGCGAAGTAGGCCTCGCGCAAAAAATTAAAACTGTTGATCGGATCTTTGGAAAAACCTGGGCCTTCGCGAAACGCCCAGCCTTCCTCCTCGGTACGCACGGGATCGACAACGGTAACCCCGATGACGTTATCGAGGTTTTTCAGATGACGGACGATGAGGGTTCGGTGGGCCCACGGGCAGGCGAGGGAAATATAAAGATGATAACGTCCCGGCTGCGGAGTGAAAGGTGTCGACCCGTCTGCACGAATCCAGTCGCGGAATTCATCCGGCTGGCGCTCAAAACTGCCGTCTTTGCTCTGTTCATCGGGGAATTGGGCTTTGGCGGCCATGAACCATACCCGTACCGATTTTTGGTCCGGCTGCAACTGGCCTGAAGGGGTGCCCGCGAATCACGCGAATAGACGCGAAAAAGAGGACAGGGAACTGGAGGAATTTGGCCACAAAAAGTCACAAGGAGACACAAAAACGAGAGACGAGTGGGTGCAGAATTTTTTTGTGCTTTTTCGTGACTTTTCGTGGCAAAAAAGGTCTGGGGATTTCTCCCAACCGGCTTTCGGACGTTTCCCCCATTGCTTGCCACTTGCCCCGCGTCGCTAGTTACTTCTCCCTTTTCCCCATGTCCGATTCATCCCGCACGATCGGTTTCGATGCCGACGACACGCTCTGGCACAATGAGGTGATCTTCGAGCAGACTCACGAACGCTACCGCGCGTTGCTCGCGAACTATCATGACGCCGAGACGGTCGACCAGACCCTGTTTGCCACGGAGATGCGGAATCTCGAACTGTACGGTTATGGCATCAAGGGTTTCACCCTTTCTGCCATCGAGACGGCGATCGAACTCACCGGCGGACGCATCACTACCGAGGAAATCCGCCAGTTGATCGACTTGGGTCGCGATATGCTGGCCCATCCGGTGAATCTCATGGATGGCGTGACGGAAATTCTTCCTGCGCTGGCGACAAGTTATCGCCTTGTGCTGATCACCAAGGGAGATCTGCGCGATCAGGAGCGCAAACTCACGAAGTCGGGACTCGCGCCCTATTTTCGCCATATTGAAATCCTTTCGGAGAAGGATGCCGGCTCCTATCAGAAAATATTTTCGCGTCATGCGATCGACCCCGGACGCTTCCTGATGGTGGGCAATTCGCTGAAATCCGACATCCTTCCCGTGATCGAACTCGGCGGTACGGGCGTGCATATTCCTTATCACATCACCTGGGCGGCGGAAAACGCGGTGCAACCGGTGACCTGCGAGGGGCGCCTCTTCACGTTGGAAAGCGTGCGTGAGTTGCCGCGGGTGATTCAAACTTGGGCCGAGAGTTGACCTGAACAGGTTCTGAAGCCTTTTTGAATTGCTTAACGTATGTCCACACCGACCGACGAGAATTTCAACGACTACAAGAAGGCCGAAAAAAAGGCGCTGGAGCTGCTCGCGGCGATGAAGGCCGCCACGCCGAAGAAAACTGACATCGAGCTGGCATTGCTCGTCGCGATTTTTGAACTCCACAAGGGATCGCTGCCGGCGGGGACAATCGTCTCGATTATCCAGGGGCATTTGAAACAACTGTCGCCGTTCTACTCAGCGAAGGATCCGTCGGGTCCTAAAAATTAGCGATTGGAATGTAGGTGGCGCGCTGGCCGCGCCACGGTTTGGGACAACGTGAAGCGCGCCGCGGTCTGTTGCGAGCGAGCTCGCAACCTACGGGAGGGAGGCGGCGGTTTGATGAAGCGCGAATAGGAGATGTAAGCGCCGATAATTTCCGGGATTCGCAACGACTCGTCGCTTGCTGCGTGATGCGCTGAGGCTAGCGTTCGGTTGTTATGGACGATCTCGCTGCAGCTCGCGCCACCATGGGGTTCTCCCTGGGCTTCCATATTATTTTTGCGGCGATCGGGATGACGATGCCGTTTTTCATGTCGGCGGCGCATTACCTGTATTTGAAGCGCAAGGACGAGGTTTATCTCGACCTGACGCGGATGTGGATGAAGGGCGTGGCGATTCTTTTCGCGGTGGGCGCGGTATCGGGCACGGTGCTGTCGTTTGAGCTGGGGCTGTTGTGGCCCGGCTTCATGCAACACGCGGGACCCATCATTGGCATGCCGTTTTCCTGGGAGGGCACGGCGTTCTTTATCGAGGCGATTGCGATTGGATTGTTTCTTTACGGATGGAAACGCATGAAACCGTGGACGCACTGGTTCACCGGACTGGTGGTGGGCATTTCCGGGTTTGTCTCGGGCATTTTCGTGGTGGCGGCGAATGGCTGGATGAACACGCCATCGGGATTTGATTGGGTGAACGGTGCTGCACAGAACGTGGCGCCAGTCCGGGCCATGTTTAATCGTGCGTGGTTGCACGAAAGCATTCACATGCAGCTCGCGGCGTTGCAGGCGGTCGGATTTGCGGTGGGAGGAATTCATGCCCTGCTTTATTTGCGCGGGCGCTCACCTGACGTGAATTTAAAGGCGTTGAAGATAGCCATGGTGTTCGGCGCGGCGGCCTCGATTGCGCAGCCTTTTGCCGGGCACTTTGCCGGGCAGAGTGTGGCCGAGCTGCAGCCGGCTAAGCTGGCGGCGATGGAAGGGCTTTTCAAAACCCAGCGTCACGCTCCGTTGCACATCGGCGGCATCCCCGACGTGGAGACGCAAACGATGAATTGGAGCATCGAAGTTCCAGGTGCATTAAGTTTCATGTCCTTCAGTGATTTTGATGCGGAGGTGAAAGGGTTGGATCAGGTTCCGCGGCAGGACTGGGCACCGGTGGTAGTCTGCCACATTGCGTTTCAGGTCATGGTGGGAATCGGGTCGGCAATGGCGTTGGTCGGGGTGTTCTATTTCTGGTTTCTGCGCGGCGACCGTTTTCCACGCTGGTTTCTTCGCACATTGGTGATCTTCATTCCGGCGGGAATGATTGCCATCGAGGCGGGTTGGATTGTGACCGAAGTCGGACGCCAGCCGTGGATTATTTATCAACTGGTGCGGACAAAGGATGCGGTGACGCCGGTTCCCGGTATGCTCTATCACTTTTATCTTTTCCTGATTCTTTATCTCGGCCTCGCGGTTGCCACGGCATGGCTGATGAAACGGCAGATCCAGTCGGTGCAACGGGGAGGGCAGGCTGCATGATCGGATTGCTCATCGGTTTTATCGGTGCATCCCTGCTGCTGTACGTGCTGCTGGGTGGATCGGACTACGGAGCGGGAATACTCGAATTGCTGCCGGCGGGGCGTCTCCGAAAAATGCAGACGGAGGTGATCAACGAGGCGATGGGCCCGGTGTGGGAGGCAAACCACATGTGGCTGATCCTGATCGTGGTGATTCTCTTCATGGGCTTTCCCGGGATCTTCACGACGATGATGATCGCTTTGCATCTGCCGATGCTGGCCCTGCTCGTCGGCGTGGTGGTGCGGGGCACGACGTTCACCTTCCGGCACTACGATCCGATTCAAACGGGTCCGTGGCAGCGCGTCTACACGTGGCTGTTTGGACTTTCGAGCCTTTGGACCTCGGTGTGGCTGGGCATCATCGCGGCGAGTCTGACCCGTGGCATCATCGATCCGCAGGCGAAGGATTTTTGGGCGGCGTATGTGGCACCGTGGTGGGGACTCTATCCGCTGGCGGTGGGAGTTTTTGTCGGATGCATTTTTGTATTCCTGGCCAACGTCTATCTGGTGGATGAAACGGCCAATGTGGTGTTGAAAAAGCGCTTCGCCCGTCATGCGGCGGTCTTCAATTGCCTCGTGATTGTGTCCGGTGGCCTGGTTTTTGCCGCTTCGATGGGCGAGCGCGAAAGCCTGATTTCCGCTTTCCTGAAAAATCCCGCCACGCTTGGAGCCATGGGGCTTGCCACGTTGCTGTTCATCGCCTTGTGGACGTTTATCCGTCAGCACCGCATCGCCCTCACCCGCGTGGTGGCGGCGGGCCAGGTGACGCTGATCCTGATTGGCTGGTGCCTGCTTTACGCACCCAACGCCGTGATCACCGCCACCAAACCACTGAGTTTTTACAGCGAAGCCGCGCCGTCGGCGACGTTGCGACAACTCACCCTCGCATTGGTGATCGGCAGCGCGTTTATCTTCCCGAGCCTCATCTTTCTTTTGCGGGTGTTTAAACTGAAATCACGCGGCCGTTCCGGGCTGCTTTCCAACTATTCGCGCCCGCCGACCGAGCTGAGTTCGGAAGATTGAAAAATTCGCTTTGAAAGCGCGGGCAGGTAGGACCTGATGGTGGGATGTCTCTTAGTGTCATTGGACAACGGTGCGTGAGCGAACGGGAACCCGAGCTGGGTCTCGGCGTGGTCGCGAGCGTGGATCGCACGAGGATTGGAATTGATTTCCCGGCGACAGGTGAGAAGCGCCTCTACGCGCTGGGCACGCCGGTGTTGAAGCGGGTGCAATTTCGGTCTGGTGAGAGTGTCGCCGCGCGGGATGGAGTCTCTCTCACCGTGGAGACGGTCGGGGAGGAAAGCGGATTATTGGTATATCTCGGCCAGGGACGCCGGGTCCGGGAAGATGAGATTTCCGATGTGACCACCGTGGCCTTGCCGCAGGAGCGTTTGCTGGCCGGGCAGGTCGATCCGGGGGAGGTCTTTGATCTGCGTTATCGCACGCTGCAGGCGCAGTGGCGCTTCCGGCAGTCGGAAGTCCGCGGCATGCTGGGCGGCCGGCTCGAGTTGATTCCGCATCAGTTTTATATTCTGCACGAGGTGGCGTCGCGCCAGATTCCCCGCGTGCTGCTCGCGGACGAAGTAGGCCTGGGCAAGACGATCGAGGCGTGTCTGATCCTGCAGCGCCTGCTCGCGGTCGGCAAGGTGCGGCGGGCGCTGATCCTCGTGCCGGAGTCGCTCACGCACCAGTGGTTTGTTGAACTGCTGCGGCGTTTCAATCTGTGGTTTGGCATCTACGACGAAGCGCGGTGTGTCGCCGTCGAACAAAGCGATCCGGGGAGCAATCCGTTTCTCGCGTCGCAGCTCGCGCTCGCGAGCGTCTCGTTTCTCGCTGAAAATCCGTCGCGGCGCGAGCAGGCGGTGGCGGCAGGATGGGACATGGTGGTCGTCGACGAGGCCCATCATCTGGCGTGGTCGCCGGATGCGGTCAGTCCGGGCTATTCGCTCGTGGAAGAACTCGCGCTGCACACTCCCGGTTTGCTGCTGCTGACGGCGACGCCCACGCAATTGGGCCTGGCCGGGCATTTCGCGCGGCTGCGGTTGCTCGATCCCGACCGGTATAGCGACTTCGATCGGTTTTTGGAGGAATCAGAGCAATTTGGTTCCGTGGCGGAAGTCGCCGGCCGGGTGGTGGCGGGAAAACCCTTGAAGGCGGCCGATCATGCGAGCCTGAAGAAGATTTTCACGAAGGCGCCGGCGCAGCTGGCCCAACATCTCCATGCCCTCGAAGCGGGCCAGCCGGGGGCGCGGGAGGCGTTGATCAAGACGTTGCTCGATCAGCATGGCACCGGCCGCGTGGTGTTTCGAAACACGCGCGCCGGCATGAGCGGATTTCCAAAGAGAAAATTCTGTCCGGTGACGCTGCCAGGAAACAATCTGACTTTGCTCGCCCGCGTGGCGCGCGAATTGGAAGCCGAGGAAACCGGGCAGGAGGCGGGCATCCGTTACTCGTTCAGGGACGATCCGCGTATCGACTGGCTGATTGCTTTCCTCGCAAAAAACCGCCCGGCCAAGGTGCTGTTGATCTGCAAATCCCAACGGAAGGTGCTGGCGATTGAAGCGGCCATGCAGGAGCGCGTGAATCTGAAGGTGGGACTTTTTCACGAAGGATTGCCGCTGGTGCAGCGCGATCGCAACGCCGCCTGGTTCGCCGAACCCGATGGTGCACAGTTGCTGCTGTGTTCGGAAATCGGCAGCGAGGGGCGCAACTTCCAGTTTGCGCACCATCTCGTCCTGTTCGATGTGCCGCTCAATCCGGGCTTGCTCGAACAGCGCATCGGCCGGCTCGACCGCATTGGGCAGACCGAGACGATTCGCATTCATGTGCCCCACGTCGAGGACAGCGCGGAAGCCTGCGTCATCGACTGGTATCATCGCGGGCTCGATGCTTTTGAAACCTCGCTGCACGGCGGCAACGACTATCAGGAGAAATTCAAAGCCCGGCTGCTTGAGCTGGCCTTGCAACGTGACCGGATCACGACGGTGGCCGGAAACAAGGAATGGGAGGATTTTATTGCCGGGACCGCGCACTTTCGTGACGCACTCTCGGAAAAAATGAAAAAAGGTCGTGACCGACTGCTGGAGCTGAATTCGTTCAATCCCACGGTCGCCAATCGCGTGATTGAGCTGGTGCGGGCCGTGGATGCCGATTCGTTTCTGAGAAATTTTCTGGTCGATCTGCTGGATCACTTTGGCGTGCGCATCAAGGAGCATGAGGAAGGCGACGTGTTTCTCGATCCGAGCCACGCGTACGTCGAAGCGTTCCCCTCCATCCCGCAGGACGGCATGCTGGCGACGTTCCAGCGGCAGCGCGCGATCGTGCGCGAAGACATCAAGTTTATCTCACCGGACCACTCGTTGGTGCAGGATGCGATCGATTTGCTCATCGATTCAAAATCCGGTACGACGGCGTTCGGCCATATTCCGGCGGATGAACCGAATCTGCTGCTGGAAACGATTTTTGTTCTCGAAACAGTGGCGGAGTCGAAGTGGCACGTGGATCAGTTTCTCGCGCCGGTTCCGGTGCGAATCCTCGTGGACGTCCGGGGCAATGATTTGACCGCGGAGCGCGGTGCCAAATCCATTTCCGACGAGGTGGAGGACGCGATCATTCAGCGTTTCCTCGAAAAACCCGGCTTCAATTCCGCGCTGTTAAAAACGCTGATTGAGGGCGCGACGGAATTGGCGGAGGCAAAGACGACGACGATCAAAGTCGAAGCCCAGACCACGGCGGCGAGGGTGCTCGGCGCTGACTTGCAGCGTCTCGTGGATCTGAAAAAAATAAACGATCATGTTCGCGCGGAGGAAATCGTGCTGCTCCAGGAGCAATTGCAAAAGGTCACCGCGGCGATCGGCGATGCGCGACTGCGGCTCGATTCCCTGCGATTGATCATCGAGGGGCCCGTGGAAAGACGTCGCTAGCGCGTTTGCAAAAAACTGTAGCCGGGGGCGCTGACCCCGGAGCTTTGGATTTCTCTCTCGGACCGGGTCAGCGCCCCCGGCTACAGTCGAGTTGTCCGGCTGCACAATTATTCGAAGCGCAAAGCCATTTCCGGCTTCCGCTCGGGCGTTGATCGCGCAAAGCCTAGCGCCCGATCAATCCTTCGGGAAAAAATAACCGCCGTGGGTTATTGGGATCGCAGAGCGCGTAAATCGATTGCCTGTCGGCCACGCGTTTTTGTACGAGGGCTACTTCACCGGGATCGGAACACCGGATGACGACGGGTTGTTCCTGCAAAAGATTGGGCAAGGCGACTTTGATCTTATAAACGTACCGGTTGTTAATTTGCATGTTGGTCCGCTCCACGGAAACGATGTCCACTTCCATGGCGCGTCCGGAACGGAGCAACTGGCGCGTGTTGCGCCGGCCAACGAAAGAACCGAGAAAAATTCCCGCGCCAACCATTGGGAAAATCAGCGTCATGGCGCCGGCCCATCCGGCTTTGCTCAGCCGGGCTCCTTCGATGCACGCGATCTCGGGGTGAGTTGGAAGATAGCGGACCGTTACTTCCATGCGGGCCGACCAGTACCGTCCGGTATCGTAGCAATGGGCATTCCGTTGCCGGCCGTCGCCGACGGTATAGCTGAATTCATAATCGCGAACCCGCGCCCGGTTGACGCTCATGTTCGTCTCTCGCACCGAGACGACGTTTCCTTTTACGGTCCGGGCGTCGTCAGACAAAAGCTTCCAGTCGTCGAGAATACGCCAGGGAAAAAATACGACCACGAAAATGAGACCGAAGAAAAAGAAAGCGATACCCAGCAGCGGAGTGAGCCAGGGGGATCCTCCCCGTGCCGCTTTTGCGACGTGAGCCGGGACTTGGCGGGGCAGGGGGCTGGCGAGTATCCGGGCGACGTCCTCCGCGGTGACTTTCATGGTGCGCGAAGACGGCAGTGCTGTCCCGGGTAGTCTAAAATCGGTTTACTGCTCCAGGCTCCGGTCGAGTCGCTCACGCAGAACAAAAACGATTTCATCCACTTTGATCGCGAGCGCGGTAATCTCCCGGAGAATTTCCGCCAGCCAGGCGGGCTCGGTGAGTTTTTGCTCCTGGCAGGATTCGATGGCGCGCGCGGCGTCGTCCAAATACCCGCGGGCCTTGGTCAGTCTCACGACGGTGTGGGCACAAAATTCAATTGGTGGCGGCCAGGAGACATGGTTGAGGGCACCGGCTAATTTTGCGCTGGCCTTGAGTGTGCTGCTCACCAGTTCGGCCACGGGATGTTCTTCGCTATCCGCCTCCGTCATCCATTCCTTGTCCTCGGTTTCCTCCATAATCAGGCCCGCGACCCTTTTGGCCTCGGCCGCGAGCGGATGTTCGTTATCGATTTTCTCCTCCGGCTCCGGCTGTCCGACTGCGGAATTGGCGGCACGGTTCATTTCGTCGATCCAGGCGGATTGACGCGCCAGCTGTTCCTCGGAAGGAGGGGGATCGCCCCGTTCGTGGCGAAGGCGCGAAATTTCTTCATCCATGATGCGGGCAAAGTCCGCCTTGTCGCCTTCACGGCGAATGCGTGCCTGGATCCGGTCGACCAGTTTTTCGCTTTCCTCCTGAAGTCGCGACGCTTCGTCCTCGGTCAGTGGCTTCGGCGCCCACGACGGAACATCATCGTCCTCGAGATCCTCATTCACGCCGGTAAAGCCGTCGTCTTCGACATCGGAATCGTAGGTTTCACCGAGTCTTTCCACGAGGCCTTCGATCGCGGCGCCATTGGCTTTGCGTTGAGCCTCCTCGTCCTCGCGGGTCAACTCCCAGGCGGGTTCGCCGATAATCTTGAGATTGTAACCAGCCGATTCAATCACGACCCGGCCATTGCGTTCGCTGAACCATTCGAGATAAAGCGAATTTCCCCAGTGCCAGGGAAACGGTTTTTTCGAGGCGTAATATTCGCCGATTTGGTCCATCGGAATTTCCGGCACCTTCACCTTTCGCGAGGCGGTAAAATCACCGACGGTTCCTTCCTGAAAGGCGGCGAGACCATCGAGGTCGCCAGGACTGGGGTCGGGATTTATGAACTCAAGGCGCCTTCCGGCCAGGTCGGGCCACCCATTGCCCATCAACTGTAGAACAATGGGCTCCGGACGTCCCGCAAACCAGATGCGTCCGGTCACGCGACCACGCACCCGGTTATCAACTTCGCCGCGGACTACGGAATCCTCTATGCGCCAAGCCATGCTCCGTTGTGAAAGAAAATAAATGCCTTGGCGAGTGGTGAGGTGACCTGAGGCGATTATTTTACACCGACTAGGCGGATTACCTTAGGCAGGAAATTGCCGGATTGTCCGTATCCAACGTGCTGTCACGAGGCGAAGGCGGTCTGGGATCGGGATATTAATCAGATTGATGGATGGCCTGAACGACAATTGCCTGCGGATTGATACTACTGAACAGGCCTTTCCGGGATGCATCTGATCTTACATGAGGTATGGCGGCGGTGAGAGTCGATGGAATGGAATGAATGAATCTGGCTCTCCGGAACAGTTAGTGCTCCGGTTGTTTGACTTCAGGCGCGCCTTTGCCTTTAAAACGCATCCGGCTTCGCTTGAGGTCCTGTTCCGAACCATTTCCAGGTTTAGTCCCATGCCGTCACCTTTGACCATCCGCTCCCTGCATCGTCGCGCCATTTTCGCCGCGGCGGTCCTTGGTGCCTGGCTGCCGGGGATGATGGGGGCGGGAATCCCGGATTATCGGATCGGCGACGTCGCGGCCGAGGATGTGGTGACGCCGGTGCGGTTGCTGGTGATCAACCCCGATTCCACCGACACCTTGAAACGGGAGGTGGCCGACCGGGTTCCGGTGGTGATGCGCCGGACGGCGCCGAGTTCGGCCGACGCAGAGGCGGACTTGCGGGCCGCGGTTGCGGCGGCGCGCATCCGGTTTCTGTCCTCGCTGAATATCGCGTTGGGCGGAAAGCCGACGACGGCAGGTGAGGTCGGTTCGGAATTTTTGAGCGTGCCGTCCAGTCTGGCGGCGCTGGACACCGCGAGCCGATCATAC
>JBEHXD010000107.1:0-11924 GCA_048498875.1 Verrucomicrobiota bacterium | reverse complement strand
TGCGCACCTACGAGGCCCCCCGCAACGAGGTGGAAAGAGTCCTGGCGGGAGTGTTCGCGGAGGTGCTGGGGTTGGAGCAGGTGGGGATCCGGGATAATTTTTTTGAACTCGGTGGTAATTCACTCAGCGCGATACGCGTAAAGACTCAGCTAGCCTCGCTCGGTTATGAGCTGAAGCTAACGGACTTTTTCAGAAATCCCACGCCAATGGAAATCGCCTCGAAGACGACCCGTTTGCAAAGCCGTTCAGACACGGCAGCTCCTTTTAGACATCCACTCGGTAAACTCATTGATCGAATCCTCAAACAGCGGTGATCGCCGCGACTGACGCGGTTCACCCATCACCAACCAACTCGCCGGCCCAACCCCATGACATTCCTGCAAAAACTTAAAACCCGTCTTCTCGATTACAACGACGCCTATCTTGTCGCCACAAACCCGCGCGGTAATCCGATCGCATGTCTCCGTGTGTTGCAGCGGATGGGATTCACCCCCGCGAACGCGGTCGATGTCGGTGCCCATATGTGCGGATGGAGCCGGGTGCTGAAACGGGTTTTCCCTCATTGTCGGATTGTATTGGTCGAGCCTCTGGACGAGATGCAGGGCAAGATCGCCGCGTTCTGTAAGGAGTATCCGGAAAGCGCCTACGTCAAAGGCGCCGTCGACCGGAAGCCGGGCGAGGCGTACTTCACGGTACGCCCTCAGATGTTGTCGGCCAGTACTTTTACCGCTTCCGAAGCGGATGC
This sequence comes from Verrucomicrobiota bacterium, assembly GCA_048498875.1. GTDB lineage: Bacteria > Verrucomicrobiota > Verrucomicrobiia > Opitutales > Opitutaceae > Lacunisphaera. The sequence continues at coordinate 11,179 of JBEHXD010000107.1, read as the reverse complement.
AGAGAAACATGGATGGCCGAGGCGTCTCACCCGGATTCTGACGCTCGATCAAGTGGTGAGAGAGGCGGGAGTAAATGCGCCGGACCTGATCAAGATCGATGCTGAAGGTTGCGAGATCGGAATCCTGGAAGGAGCCAGCGACATTTGGAACAGCGTGGAGGTGATCTTTGCCGAAGCGAGTTTCTTTGAGGAGAAGCCTGGTACCAACAATCTGCTCGAACTCATCGAGGTAATGAGGCAACGCGGATTCGTGCCTTTCGATTTTACCTGGTTCATGCGTGAACCAACCACCAAGGCGGTGTTTCTCACGGAAATCGCATTTGTCCGGAAGAACGGACGATTTCACCGGTAGCAATAACAGCACCACCGAATAGTGTGGCCCCGTTTGAGGTGCCCGACTCTTGCACTCATCACCGCCTTGATGCCATCGCATCAAGGCCCGTCTGCAGCCAAATTGCGGCATGCCCCGGCTTTCTTCTCACTAAGTTGCAGCATCAGGGCAAATCTTTGAGCAAACACGCCAGTACGTGAGCCCGGCATGAACTTGGGAAATCATGTCCGCCATCGAATCTTCGGAGGCGGATGCGGAACCGGGAGTATTGCTGCCACTGCTGAAGTTCCTCCTCTGGAGTGAACGGGTCATTCGCACCAGCGTATACGCCCAAGGGGATCGGAAGCGGCAATGGCAGGCCGGGACGATATCGTTCGACCAGACTCACGTCAGCTCTAAGCCGCCCCAAAAACATCGTGCGCAGGTCTGCGTTGAGCAAAATTTCCGAGGGCAAGGCACCATACCGCGATTGAAAGACTGCCAGGAAACGGTTGTCGTCCATTTCTGATATCGGGGAAATGGTGTGGGGCGTGTGCGGCGCTCGTCGTCCCGATACGACCACGGCGGCAGGGAGGCGACGCTGTTGCCGGACAAGTTGCAGCGCCGTTTCATAGGCAAGGATGGCCCCCATGCTATGTCCAAAGAGAGCGAACTGACAATCGTCCTCCCGGGTGTTCCAGGTTTCCAGAAATTCGGCAATTGCTGCCGAAGTAGACGTGTGTGCCGGTTCATTACTGCGCTCATCCCGACCAGGAAGCTGCACATAGCATCCTTCGATATTTTGCGCGGCCAATGGACGCGTCCACGAATGAAAGTAGGCCGCACTATATCCTGCGGGGGGGAAACATAGCAGGCGCAGCCGGGGCTGGGTGATGGGACAGGGTCGGACGAAGATATCCGGCATTTCGCTATCGGGAAAAAGAGAAACGTATTTGAATTCCCAATCTACGGGAAACCCGTTTTGCGCCCAGCCCTAATTCAAACTTGTTCAATAAGTCGCTGGAAGGGACAGCGCGGGCGTTCTTTCTGCAATAGTTACTGTGAGTTGGTGAAACGCGGCCCATGGCGCAATTCGCCGTTTGTTCTGTTCAATTTCAGCAAGAACATCGTTCCGATTTGATTGACGCTTGTCCGCCTCATTCCATGCCCTCTCCTGTGTGCCCCAAAAGCAATTAAAGAAGAGATCAACCAGCGGATTGAAACCGGATTCCAAGGTTCATGTCCTCCGATTATTTCTGCTTGCCGTAGGCTTTAACCCGGTCGTATTACCTCCCGTTCGGACGCTTTCGCAGTCTGATTTTTGCTCAGGGTTCTTTCCAACTGTTTCCACCTTTCTAGGGATATTTCAAAGGCGGGTGGAGGCGCAGTGTAGAAAAATCTTTAAGCTAAAATAGATTTCCGAAATAATTCGTAATGAAGAGTTAATATTGCCCGGGTGGTGGAATTGGTAGACACGCAGGTCTCAGAATTCAAAATCACGATGTTTCCGGTTGTTTCAGATTTTTGCGGGAGTGCTTTTTTAGAGGAGAAATCGACTTTTCGACCGGTCCCGTTGTTTCCCGAAACGGCCTGATTTTGGAAAAAGGTGTAGAAAAAGAGGTGTAGAAAAAATCAGGGCCGAGGTATGTTGCTGCGCTCACTTCTGATTACCATCGCCAGCCTTCGTCCTCGCCCGCACGAAGGCAATTAAACCCCGGCGTGCACAACGGACTGCAAAAGTCGTGAGAGCGCCGGAGTTTCCTTTTCGATACACCATGCATTATCGCCCAGAAAGTCAGTGGAAACGCTTTTGCTCAAACGTAAGGAATGGCCGGATCGCGCAAAAGAAAACGCATACCGAATCGGCGGCGCACGCTGGTGTCAGCGTCGCACCTTGAAGAAAGTCGAGGCCGGTAACGCGAACATCCGCTTCTCTACGGCAGTTAGGATAAGCGAAGGTCGTGGTTTTTCTTTCCGCGATTTGCTTCGCTCCCGTTCGGGTGACGAAAGATGATTCTGCCGCCAGAAGCGGTGTGCTCGTTGGCGACGGTCAAAGATGTCAGCCGGCCTCAGGATAGCTTCGCGGCTGGCGCAACCAGCAGGAGCCAGTCGCTTGGTTATCAACAGGGGAGGTCGTTCCCTGAAAACCAGCGGTGTGCGTTCGCGCGCATGGAATGACAAATTACCAAGTGATCTTACTTACCATGGAAAAGCCTGGTGATGGCCGCTTCGATTTTGGAGAATTCAACAGGTTTGATCAGGTGCACGTTGAACTGGGATTCGCCAGTGATTGCGTGGTTGTCGCTTTCACAGCGCCCGGAGACAGCAATAGCGCTCAGGCCCGGAAAAATGGCTCGGATTTGCTTTAACATTTCCCATCCGGTCATGTCAGGAAGTCCAATGTCAGAAATTAAGAGATCGATTTTTTGTCTTTTGGCCAGTTCCAAGGCTTCTCTCCCTCTTGTCGCGTGGGTAACCTGATGCCCGCGTCGCGAAAGCATTTTCGTCATGACTTCGACCGTGGAAGCGTGATCTTCCACTAGGAGAATTTGAAGGGTTTGGTCGGACATCGGGAAATCCGCAAAATGCAAATTTCTCGTTCTCTTGCAAGTAGCTGTTTGAACGTGTGCAACTTAAACACGCAACAGGCGGAAACGCTTCACGGCGCAATCGCCGGCCCTTCTTCGCGTGCAAGGCGGAGACGGCCAAGACTGCGCACGACGGCTACAACTTCTGCGGTCGCCAATGGTTTTGCAATGTGCGCCTGAAATCCGGCGTTAAGTGCCCGGGTTCGATCCTCAACACGCGCTAGCGCCGTGAGCGCCACGGCGGGAATGCCTGCAAACGCAGGGCGTTCCCGCAGCAGGCGGATGAATTCGTAGCCATCTTGATGCGGCATGCCTATATCGCTCAAGATGACATCGGGCACAAATGTAAGCAGTGCCGACAACGCCAGCTCGACTGAGGCGGCCGGTACCACTTCGGCTCCCCGGGCGACCAGGATGCGCGCCACAATGTCGAGCGAGTCGGTATCGTCGTCCACCGCCAAAACCCGCATACCGATTAAATCCTTTGTTTGAGTGACGCTGACCTCTGTCTTGAGGAATGGCGCGCCTGATGACGAAGCGACCATGATTGAGACAGGCAATGTGACGCAAAATGTGGCGCCGTGGCCTTCTCCTTTGCTTTCGGCTCGCACTTTACCGCCGTGCAGTTCCACAAGCTGTTTCACCAATGCGAGACCGATACCGAGGCCTCCGTGCTCGCGGGTTGTCGAAGCATCTGCCTGTCTAAACCGCTCAAATAGAAAAGGCAGAAACTCGGGAGCTATCCCGCGGCCGTCGTCAGTGATGGTGAGCGTAATGTTTGAGCCAATCTGGGCTATGGTGATGGAGACGAGCCCGCCAGTATTGGTGAACTTAATGGCATTCGTCAGCAGATTCCATGCGACCTGCTGTAAGCGGTGGGGATCACCGATCAAAACACTGCGGCGGTTGTCCTCCAAATTACTTTTGATCGTGATTCGTTTTACTTTGGCCGCGTGTTGCACGGCTGCAATGGCCTCGGTGACGATAGTTTTTAGATTAGTCGGCACAACATTCAGCACCATCTTTCCTGAAGTAATCCGGCCAAGGTCGAGCAGGTCCTCGATGAGTTGCGCCTGCATGGTGGCGTTTTTTCTAATTACATCAACGCCGTGAATGACCTCCTCGCGATTCTCGCCGCCTTCAGATAGTACATCGGTCCATCCCACGATGGCGTTCAGGGGCGTGCGGAGTTCGTGCGAAACCGTGGCGAGAAATTCGTCCTTTGTCCGATTCGCATGCTCTGCCAGCGAACGGGCATTGCGTTCGCTTTCCAAGAGTGATTCGCGTTCCCGGGCAATCGCTTTCAAGTCACTGATGTCGCGTGCGATTTTGGAGGCTCCGACGATGACTCCGCTTCGGTTGCGAATCGGGGAAATAGTCAAAGAAATCGGGAAATGTTCTCCGTTTTTCCGGACGCGAATTGTTTCGAAATGATCGACGCGTTCGCCGTTTCGCAGGCGCTCAATGATTTTCGGTTCTTCACCTTTACGATCCGCAGGAATTAGTTTGAACACGGACTGCCCGACAATCTCTTCCGCAATGTAGCCAAAGACCCGCTCCGCACCTGCATTCCAACTCGTGATTGTCCCATCGAGCGATTTGCTAATAATTGCATCGTCGGAGGAATTCACGATGGCGGCGAGAAGGACATCGGCGGTGGTGGCGCGCTTCGTTTCACTGATATCGCGAGCCACTTTTGAGGCGCCCACAATTTTTCCTGACGCTGAATACACCGGTGAAATTGAGACTGCCACGTCGAGGAGCGTGCCATCTTTGCGCTGGCGCACGGTTTCAAAGTGGTCAGTTCGCTCTCCTTCCCGGACCTTGCGAAGGATTTCATCTTCTTCCTGAACGCGATCAAGGGGAATCAGCCTCTTGATGGAATGTCCGAGCATTTCCTCGGCGGCGTATCCGAATATTCGCTCGGCGCTTTTATTCCAACTCGTGACGGTACCATTCAGGTCCTTGCTGATAATGGCATCGTCTGAAGAATCAATGATCGCCCTCAAGAGGTTTTCCGGCGACGGCGTTTCTGTGGAATAATGACTTTTTTCGCCGGAAGAATTCATCCTAATCCCAAAATACGCTTTGATTGAGACTTAAGCAATATTTTGTATCGAAGGTACCCGCTATTCTGGAGTGCTAAAGAAAATACCCTCCGGCCGCTAGCCTGCCTTAGTTTATTTCGTAAGATGCGGACAACGCCTCCCAAATACCACGCCCAGTAGCACCGATACAAGGGACGCATCCGTACAGAACCAGTCGTACAGGAGCATTTGATTCCCTCCCGCTTGGAGTGTGATCGTTCTCATGCACGACTAACCACCGCATTTTGCGAATAAAAGGGGGAATTCACCGCCCCCTGCAACGGGCGATTCTCCGATGAAAATTGAGTATTCGATGCAAGTGCATGGCTTGGGGGCCCTAATGCGCTGTATCCATATATGGCACTCTTCCAGCAGGGTGTTGGCCATGACCCAGGAGATTCTGTACTTTATCGTCGCGCTCATTTTGGGCGTCGCACTGCTTGACGTAATCAACCGTGAGCCGGATCTGTTTCCCTGAGCCACGCCTGGATTTAACGACGAGCAAGCCAGTCTCTGGCGAAGGCGCTGCGTTGGAATCCACGACCGATATTTAATTTCAATGAATTCCCCCAGCAATCCCCTGCCGGTCGTTAAGAAGAAGAATGCCGCGACCGAGGCGTTGGTCGGTCTGTTTACCGTGGTGCTTTCTGCCGCGGTGGTAGCGGCGTTGTTTTTTGCGCGCGAACTGTTGATCCCGCTCGCGCTGGCTGCCCTGCTGACGTTTGTCCTCGCGCCGCTCGTCACATGGATTGAGCGGTTTATCGGTCGGACTGCCGCGGTCTCCATCGTCGCGCTGCTGGTTTTTAGTTCGCTCGGCGCCATGGGGTGGGTCGTGACCCGACAAGCATTCGATGTCGCCACGCAACTTCCCGGTTATCGGAGCAACATCGAGAATAAATTTCATGGTTTGAAATTGTCCGATGACGGACCGTTTAACCGCCTTTCCCGCATGGTCAGCGAACTGGAAGCCGAGCTCCCGGTTTTTGGATCGGCGCTTCCGGTCGAAAGCAAAAATGCCCGGGCATCCGGTTCGGCAAATTCTCCTGCTTCGTCCGCGAACCAGTCAACGGCGGCCAGTCCATTCAACAAGCTCCAAGTAGTTTTCATGCCTTTCTTCAGCGTGGCTGCCACGGGCGGCATCGTCATCGTGCTGGTCATTTTCATGCTGCTCAAACGCGAGGATCTCAGAGGGCGCTTGATCAAGCTGATCGGCCAGGGTCGCATCAGTTGGACCAGTCGCGCCATGGAAGACGCGGCCGCGAGAGTTTCCCGCTACCTGATCACGCAACTGGTGGTTAACATTGTTTTCGGTACGGTCTTTGCGCTTGGTTTAACTCTGATCGGATTACCCAATGCAATTTTGTGGGGTGCGATGGCCGTTGTGCTCCGGTTCATTCCGTATGTGGGGGTATGGCTGGCTGCAATCTGCCCGATCCTGCTGGCGATGGCGGTTTCGCCCGACTGGCTGATGCTGCTTGAAACGCTGGGCCTCTTCGGAGCTTTGGAAATGGCCACCTCCAACCTGATCGAGCCTTTACTGTACCGGTCAAGTACCGGAGTTTCCTCCCTCGCTTTGATTGTGGCCGCCATTTTCTGGACGTGGCTTTGGGGCCCGATGGGTCTGCTGCTTTCCACTCCACTCACCGTTTGCCTCGCGGTGATAGGACGGCACGTGCCCCGCCTGTCATTCTTTAGCATACTGCTCGGGACTGAAGAAGCGCTCAGTCCCGCGGAGGAATGTTATCACCGTCTGTTGGTGGGCAGTCTGAACGAAGCCGGCAAGGTGGTGGATACTTACCTGGGTGATAATTCACTCACCGCACTCTACGACAGCGTCCTCCTGCCGGCGCTGACCATGGCCGAGGTGGATTTTGATCGCGAGGAGTTGGAGGAGGAACAGCGCACCCGGGTTCTGCAGGGCATGCGCGATATGATGAATGACTTGAGTTCAAGGCCCATGCCGCCCTCGCAAATTGAGGCGGACAAATCGATCGCCAGTGAATCGATGGACATATTTCCCAAGTCGGATTGTCGCGTGGTGTGTGTCTCGGCCAAAGGGGAACGGGACGACGTGGCCGGCACCATGCTGGTCCATCTGCTCAGCCAACAGGGATTCAACGCAAATACGGCCAGTCCTGGTGCCTCTCTTCCCCAATTGCTCGCACTTATCGACGAGTATCACGCCGATGCGGTGTGCGTGTCGGTGGTGCCCCCGACCACTTTGATTCACGCGCGACACCTCAGCGCCCAACTGCACACCCGTCTGCCCAAGCTCAAAATCATCGTTGGAATCTGGGGCGCAACGGAAAATCTGGAGGCGGCGATCAAAGGATTGCAACTCAGCGGAGCCACCGAAGTCGTCGTATCGCTGGCGGAAGCAGTCGTGCAACTCTCAAAGCTTTCGACGTCTCTCCTTGAAACCGCGTTGCCCGCGAGCGTTCGTCCGGACGAAAGCAGTCGTGTGGAAGCGTTGCTCAATTTGAAGCAATATCGGATGACGACGAATCCCGAATTGGATCGTATGACGAAAAAATTGACCCGGACTTTCAAGGTCCCCATCGCGCTGATCACTTTAATCGACCAGGATAAGCAGCACTTTAAATCCCAGACCGGATTACCCGGGGAAATCGCCGGAATTTGTGATATTCCCAGGGGTGATTCCGTCTGCAATCACGTCGTCGCCGCCGATGCCCTGCTGGTGGTCGAGGATTTGTATCGTGACCGGCGCTTTGCGAATAATTCCCTCTTAAAGAAGAATAATTTCCGGTTTTATGCGGGCTATCCGATTCACGCGCCCAATGGCCAGCCGGTTGGCGCCATCTGTCTGCTTGATACCCGGCCGCGCACGTTCAGTGAATCGGACCGCCGGCTGCTTGCGGTGTTGGCGGACGAAGTGAGCGACACGCTCGTCGTCGATTCCAGTCACGCCGAAGTGCTGGCGTGACGAACAGTGACGGGCTGGACTGAACTACGATGAGGCTGCGCTCGGCGCAGCCAGACCATTGCTTCCCCCGATCACTTCGGAAATGAAGTAGAGTTTATCCACCACGGTTTGGGAGAGGACAAAGGGGTAGAGATCCCGCAGTCCCATGCTGCGGTTGATGCAATTGAGCCCGACCGTAAGTTCCGCCCACTTTTCCAGAACCTGATCGAACGGTTTGGCCGTTGGGCTGGTCGCGGAATTTTCCGCGGTGCTGTTGGGATCGATTCGAATTCTTTTTCCGACGAGACCGAAATCGACGGCCACTTCCAAGGTGTCATGAATATGGAGGTAATGGGCCCAACTCTCCGCCCAGTCCTCCCACGGGTGCATGGTGGAGTAGACGCTGACGTAATGATTTTGCCAGTCCGAGGGAGCTCCTGATGCATAGTATTTCTTCATCGCGTCCTCATAGCTCAGTCGCTCATCGCCAAATAAAGCGCGATAGGGATCCAAAAACCGGGTGTTGTCGACCAGGCGGTCCCAATAATAGTGTCCGGTCTCGTGACGGAAATGACCGAGCAGGGTGCGATAAGGCTCGTTCATCCCCAGACGGATTTTCTCCCGCGCACCGTCGTCGGCTTCCTGAATGTTCAGGGTAATCAATCCGTGATCGTGTTCGGTGATGACATGCGAGACGGAACCGTCTGCGGCCACCGTATCGGAGAGGAGTCGGAACCCGAGTCCGGTTTCCGGCTCATCGACGCGATTGGCCAGCGGAAGTTGCAAGCGTAGGCAGCTGTAAACGAGCCGCCGTTTGGCCGCCTCGGTCAAAGCCCATAGCTCGACATTCCGCGATACACCGAGATCGGGAATGAGCGTGTCGAGGCGGCAGGAGATGCAGAAAAATTCCGGATTCTCCGACGGTATCATCCAATTGCAGGCGTTCAGCTGCGTGTAATTGGAACACTTGCGGTAGTTTTTGCCGGAGGCTCTCTCCGCCGTCGGGACGAAAGAACCGTCTGGGGCCAAGTTCAAGCTGCTGACCCCGATCACATCCGGAAGAAAACCAACCTCGCGTCCGCAATTTCCGCAGGAGACGTTTTCAAAAAACAATAATTGTCCGCACACGCAGAGATCGGTTTTCATGTTTCAGCGTCCGAATACGCAGCCCTTGTGCCATTCGGATGGGTATCGCGTGCACAGTTCGATCATGGCGGGGTTGACGTGCAAGAACAGTCCTTCCCCAACATCTTGCCATGTCGAATCCGTGGTCGGCACAATACGCCCAAACCCGTTCTCATCGGAACGGATTGCGAGGCCACTACATGCAAAAAGTGTGATTGGTCACCCTTGGCACGGACTAATCTCCGGTCGCAATGCAAAGCCAAGGACGGGAGACCCTGTCCCAATCCTGAGGGGCAAACGAAAAACCCTTGGCGTCGTTTTGGAACGCCGTGGTGGTTATGTACGTTCGTTCGCGGAAATCACGGTCATGATGCACGTGCAGTAGGGGAGGCATGAGCAGCTTTCGGGAGGGATGGCCGGAACGTGGGCGATCTTGAACACCTGTCCGTCGAGCGCGGTGCAGACGGGACAGTCCTGATCGCCTGATCCCAGAATCTGAATCAACCCGGCCCCTTCAGCGGCGAGTTCCTTGACTCGTTTGACGTTGAGCGCGCGCAGATCAATATGAACGAGTTGTCTGCTTCGCGAAATATTGGCGTCGCCCGACGTATTATGTGGATGCGAAGGACTCACGATCGCAGGCACGGGAGTGGTTTCAGGGGTGGCGCATAGTTGCCCGGCCAGCTTGCGCAGGAGCCGGGAACAATGAGCCCGGACTGCGCAGCTGGATCGTTCAATCAAACAAGGAGGAAGAGCGGGCGTTATTGAATCTCAATTCGCCGTGGCTTGAGCGCTTCGGCCTTGGGTAATTTGAGTCGCAGCACGCCCTGGGTGAGTTCGGCCGTGATTTTTTCCGCGTCGATGTTGCCTTCGTGATCAAGCGTAAGGCCATAATCCGCCGAGGGCGTTTCGCGATAGAGGACGGACCACCCCGCCGGCGGGGTCCATGAGCGCCGGGCAATGACGCGGACTTCATTTTGCTCGGCGTGCACTTCCAGTCCGCTTTTGGCGACACCGGGAAGATAGACGGTCACGGCGTAGTGTTCTTTCTCCTCGCGCACCGTATACACCGGCTTGACGAGAACGTTGCGGTTGGCCGACGCCGGATCGGATTCTTGGCGGCGGAATGAAGGAAGGATGGAATTTAACAGGGTCATGGTATTTTTCTCCTGGATTTTTTGGTTATTTGACGTCGATGGTCAGTTTGCGGCGTTTTGCTTCTTCCCGTTTCGGCAGGGTGACGGTCAGGATGCCATCTTCGTAAGTCGCCTTGACCTGATCGGTCGCCACGCTTTCGGGGACCGCAATCGACCGGTTCAACGAGAGACTTTCAGTGGTCTGACCGGCCTCATCGGTTTGTCGGCGTGCGCCGGTGATCGTGAGAAAGCCGTCGGCGAGTTCCACGGTGACGTCGGCACGCTGAAGGCCGGGCAGTTCGGCGCGGACGTAGGTATTTTCCGGATCCTCGTACAAATCCACGGGAAACCGGTGGTTGAAAGCCGGTGCGGCAAAATCCGAAAGCGCGGATTCCACGAACCGGCCGATTTCATTTTCCAGTCCGCTCCACGGCGTGACGGAAGCGGCGGAAAGCAAACGCTGGTTGGTTGGATGATATCGATTTAGATTCATGATGTTTTCCTTGGTTTGAGGTTAACAAATTTTCTTTAGCGAGTCGGATGCCACCTGTTTAGGCGCTGTAAATTTCGTCGATTCCGTCACTTGGAAAAACGGGTTCTTCGACTCTGCGGGAAATTTTGTGACAGATGCGGGACAGCCGTGAAAATTTGTCCCAAGGGGTCTGCGCGACCCAAAATGGGTAATGGCGGCGTTCAAAAAATTCATTCTGAAAAGAACCGGCTCGTCGAACAGTCAGTCGCGTCGGTGCCAAAAATTGCGAGGTATTCAGCAGCGGGTGTGGCGCGGAGGGCAGGAGATTTTGGTAAAGTCCCCTCATGACAACTGTCGCCATGCCCAGGAAAAAAGGGTCCGCGCCCAACGGGGCCGTCGCGGAGATTCGCCAAATTGACGCCTATGGCGCGCCGAAAGTTATTTGACCCATTGGCCGGAAACTCTCGGCTGGCTGCGTTGCGATCGCCGATTGCGGACGCAAGCCGATGCGACGGAGTGGAAATCTTTGTTATGAACC
>JBEHXD010000106.1:0-12005 GCA_048498875.1 Verrucomicrobiota bacterium | reverse complement strand
CGAATTTTCCGCTGGCGTATGGCATGGGGACTTCCACGGTGGTTCATACTGGTCCCGCGCCGGATTTGGCAGGACAGATCGCCCGTCTGAAGGCTCTGAAGGATCAAGGCGCGCTAACCGAAGAGGAATTTCAAAAAGCAAAAGACAAACTGCTTTCGAGTCCGAAATAATCGGGTGCCTGCTTGTTGCAAACTCGGTACTGCGCCTCTTTCGCGATCTTCGTCGTTCGCTAGAACTGTCCCGAGAGAATGGTGCGCGCCCGCGCGATGCAGGCCGTTCTCGTTTCGGCGCCCAGTTTTACGAGAATATTTTCCACGTGTTTGCTGACCGTACCGGAAGCGCAGGCGATGATTGCGGCGATTTCCGCGTCTCTTTTTCCCTGCGCGATCCAATACACGACTTCGCATTGGCGGGTGGTCAGCCCCACCCGGCGCAGTTGAAAAAAATCCGGGGTGGCGGGGGTCTCGATCATCACCAATTCGATCGAGGAATCCCTCTCGGAAATGAAGCAACGGATCAGCAGGCGTCCGCGGGCGGACTCACTCATGAAGGTGCGCAAGGGCAGGGGCGGACGGGAACTCAATCCCTGGATGGAATGAGTCAGCCAGGTGGAAATTTGCGGGGGAAGCTCGTCGGTGCCCAACCAGTGTGGAAAATATCCTTTGAAGATGAGCCGGTGGGTTTCGCTGAGGTGAAGCGGTTTGTTTTGCTTGCACAAGGCCACCCGCAACGAGCCGAGGTGGATTCGCCCGGGTTCGGGGTTCTTCACCCGCCGCCAGGCCGTCATAATATGGGGCTGCAGAAACTGCATCAGGCTGCTTTCCAGTGGAGAAAAAACACGATCGCGATAGGCGCCGATCACAACCAGTGAAGGACGTGCCTGGCTGACGACGAGAAACTGGTCGTTCCAACCCATGGGGCGGGCAATGCCGTTGAAATGTTCCGTCCTTTTCCAATTTGCCGGCGTGGTATGCTGCTGCAAATGCAAGACTGGGCAGGCAGTTTGACTGGCGATCACGTGTTTCAGCGGATTATCGTGGAGATAAGCCGCACAATCCGTGGGCACCGCGATGGAACTGCGAAGCCGGTGAAGAAAATACGTCGAGATGTCGGGACTGACCTCTTCACAGGTCGAGGTCATCAAATCAAAGCGTCCGTCGAGGGCGGTCATTGACGCTTTCGCAAATTCGGATGGAGTCCGGGCGGCGTAGAGCAGCTGGACGGAATCGGAAAGCCACTTCACATCTTCGCGGCTGAACATGGGACTCCCGTGACCGGTTTTGATTATCGGTTCAGTAAATCAAGGACCACGCCCGCAGCCGCACAACGCGATTCGACGCCCAATTTTTCCAGCAGATGCTCGACGTGCTTGCTTACCGTCCTGCCGGCCACGCCAAGGATGACCGCGATTTCCGCGTCGCGTTTCCCCTCGGCGATCCAGAAGGCGATTTCACACTCGCGTAACGTCAGGCCAAGAGCGCGCAGCCGCAAAAATTGTCCGGTCAGTCGTTTATCATCCGGGCATTCCGCGCCATTGTTACCCGGAGGGAGCGGGATCACGAGATGTGAGTGCAATAATGAGATGAGGTAGGCCTGGTCTGCTGCGTCCACGGTGCCGCGGGCGTCAATTTCCCAAATCGATTTGGGAAATGGTCGCGCTGTATTGCCTGAACCACTACAATGGGAGTACACCTCGCCCAAGGCAGAGGAAAACGCGCCCAACATCTCTGAGGTATAACTCACGATCTGCGATTGAGAGCACACTCCATGCCGCCAAGCAAGCGACGACCGATCAGTTCGCGACGGGGCGGCGAAAAGTTTTCCGCCCCGTCCATTTGAGATGCCGATTTTTCCGGTTTCCAGTGACACTGATCGATGCGCCGGATTTTAACGCAAAATCATGGCTACACCGGTTTCATTTAAAACCTGGTTTAAAACTACGGAGGACTCCGTATTTTCAGGTGATTCATGATCCGATATTGTGGACATGAATGCTCTCATCGCGCTACAATCCGTTGTTTCTCCAGACTGGCGATCGGTCGGTCGCGCGGTTCAGAAAAGACGCGCCCAGCGATGGAGATTTTCCCGGGCACTATCGCCTCTTTCCGTTCTCGGGTGATATTGCCAAAGTGGCGTTTTGATTGCGACTCGCGGATGAAGTACATCAAATGAAGAAGAAAATATTGGATGGCATTGGCGCGTTGCTGGAACAGGTCGACGAGGCAAAAAACCGGCTTCAGCGAAAAAAAATCACGATTCCCGACGAAATTTGGTTTCGTGGGCATCGTTTGCCGCAGCCCGCCTACCGCCTTCTACCCACGTTACTGCGCCTGGCGGACGACATGGAATTGACGGGCGACAATATCCGGGTGCTTGAAAGTGAGCTTTTCTATGAATTCCAGGCCAAGGGGCTCGGATTGATGGGTCCGGGACTTTCCGATTGGGACCAATTGTTCGTGATGCGACACCACAAACTTCCCACCCGATTGCTTGATTGGACCGAGTCGCTTGCCATCGCGCTTTTTTTTGCGATGGAAGGGGTGGATAAAACCCAGAAGAAAGAACCGGTGATATTTCTACTCAATCCCTATGCTCTGAATCAGGTGTTGCCTTGGAAAAAAAACACGGTTCCTGACGATATCGATCTTTTCGCGCCGAAGTTTCTCGGTTGGGAGGAGTTTCCCAAAGCCCGGCCGAAAAGAGAGCCAACCGGCCAATACTGGGATTACGGCGAAATGTTGCTTGAGCGGAATGGAATTGATTGGGAAACGCCCATTGCGCTTTATCCGATCAGGAATTCCTCACGAGTGCGGGCCCAGCAAGGCTGGTTCACCATTCACGGAACCAACCCACAGCCGCTCGACGAGCAGGTTCCGGAGGCCGTCGCAAAAGTAAAAATAAAAAGGAAGTATTGGCCATCGGTGTACCGCTACCTGGAGTCCATTGGACTCGATCGATTCCACATCTACGCCGATCTCGACAGTCTCTCCGATTCGGTTTTGAGCAAGACGCGACGCTTGTGGGCGCAGAGAAAAAAGAAGAAATGATCAATCATCCGCATCGTCCCGCTATCGTCATCTTTTATGAATCAAACCGTCGAAACCACCAAGACCGCCCAAAGTGTCCGCTCCGGGCCGGATTTTCAGTGGCTTCAAAATTTCCTTTATTCCATTCGATCCTATGCGTCTGACGAAACGTTAATATTGGAATCCCCGGGCGCTTCCGATCTTTATCACTACACCGATTTGGCTGGTTTCAAGGGGATCATCGATACGGGCGATTTGTGGCTCACCCATCTTCGGTTTTCCAATGACCACGAGGAATTGACCCACGGCAAGGTCATCGTGCGTCAGAAACTGGCCGAGCGGATGCAACAAACGGCCCCGGATGGACTTGAATTTCTCAAGAAACTCGAACTCCAGCTGGAGCAGCCGGTCGCCGACGGGATATATATCTGTTGTTTCTGTGAGAAAAACAATCTTCTCAGCCAGTGGCGCGGCTACGGGGCCAACGGTTCCGGAGTGTGTCTCAAATTCGACAAACAAAGATTTTCCCATCTTTCCGGCGCAGACTGCAAAGCCGGCCTGTTGCGATTGTGGAAAGTATTCTACAAAATCGAGCAGCAACGAAGCATCATCGACAAGGCGATCACCTTTGCCTGGGAGTACGGTGGGGCCAACGACGACGAAAAAGCCAAACGTGCGGCCGAAGCCATTCAATTTTTCATCCCCACTTTCAAGAATCCTGATTTTGAGGAAGAACAGGAATGGCGTTTGATTTTCACCCCCGATCCGGCGGAAAGGGGGCGGCCCATGTTTCGTACGGGCCGGAACATGCTGATTCCCTATTTTGGATTGCAGAGCCTGGGGTGGGGAGATGTACCGCTTCCGATCACGGGGGTCTGTGTGGGGCCGGGCGTGCAGAAGGACATTAATGCGCAGAGCATCCAGATGCTTCTCGCCCAGCGTCAGTACAGTGGCGTTGCCGGTTACCCTTCCGTTCCGGTTGAGGTATCAAAAACCCCATACCGGGGATAGGATGAAGCCATGACCACCACACTCGTTTCGTTCGGTTTAAAACGCTTTACCCGCAGTCGACATCGGTGCCAAGGGAAACCGGCCGGTTTCCTTTGGCGGTGGAGAGTGGTTGGATTGATTTTTGCACTCGGATGGTTTGCAAGTTTGGGTGGCGTGAAAGCGGCCGATGACGTTTTTAACTTACAGGTGGACCTGCAGCTCGGACCGGCACCGGCTGGTGGCGACGAACGTCAGGTGGTGGGATTCACGGCATCGCAGAATACCGGGGGATTCGCCGGAGCTTCGTTCGAAAACAACGAAGTGCTGAAGAGTGTGGTGAGAAAGTTGAACCCTCCCAAACTGAGACTCCCGGTCGCGCTGGATCATTTGATTGCGGCGCTGCAGACCCTGGACAACAACGATGGCCGGATATGGCTTGGCGTAAGCTCCTTTTCGCCGACAGATGATTTTCCCCGGGTATTGATTTCCTATCGATACGAAAAGAAACCATTCGTAATTGATGTTCATCTTCAGAATGAGGACGTCGCATCAACGCCGGCGACTGTGGTGCTACCGACCACCCCGGAAGTCAGTGTCCTTTATCGTGGCACGCCCCTGTCTACCGCGTCGTCACTGGCCGTGGCGGCTTCCAATGCGGGTAAAACCGCTCTGGGGATCGCCCTCCGTCAGGGGCTGGTGGTCGGGGGCGCGCCAGGGGACATAGATGCGATCCGGCGATCGCTGACCGAAACGTTTCTCATTCCAGTGCCAAACAAGGCGCAAGAATACCGGGCATCGACCAGTGGAGGGGTGGCAATTGGCGTGGTGGTGAACCCGGTGTTTGTGCCCAAAACAATCTCGATCGAGCTCGATGGCTGGAAGGTATATGAGGCTCACCAGTCCGCGGGAATTGCGGCCAGGCTAAAGGCAAAACGGGAAGTCCACGAAGGGGAGATCCGTGAGGAGCTGGCATCACTGTTACCGAGTCAACAGTCGCTCATCACCGCCACGGACGTTGTGACGTGGCAAAAAAGCGAACTCGGACAGAAATATGGGCTTTCGCCGCTTCGTTACGAGAACGAGAATCTGGTGTTGAGTGCCGCCGATTTCGCGTCTGTGGATACCTACGCCTTCGACATTGGGGCATCTTACGATGCGACCGATGGTGTGCAAGGAGTGGGAAGTGCGCGTGTGCTCCACGACAAACGCACGCACCTGGAGCTGGGCGTCGAAGTGAGCGCCGGTGCGAAAGCGGAAAGTGAAACAGTGAATGCCAGGTGGATGCCGCAAAAGAACATCGCCGGCTGGTCCCTGATTGCCACCGCGACCGCGGGGAGCCACAAAAATGACGAGTCGCACTTCGGCACCACGGCGGGTGGTGAGGGCATCGAGTGGCGGCGCTGGATAACGGATGTGGGATTTACCGCGCAAAGAAACCGGGGAGATCCGGAAACTGGCCGATGGAAATCGGGAGTCTCAGCAGGCCTGCATCTGGTGCATACTGACGACCGATTCGATGCGACCGCAGTGCCGGCAGCAATCCAACAACCGGATTCGTACGCTGAAGCGGCGGGTGAATGGGAAGTGGCAACTTTGGTCGGACCTTCAAAACACACGCTGATTCTCGATTCCCGCGCACGCTTCGCCCAATCGACTAAAGATCTCGGCGGTAACTACGACTATGATCTCAGCGAAGCCATTGTGACCGGAAGTTTGACCGCGGGCGGGGATCGGCCGCGGTGGAAAATCACCACGACCATTCGCGGGGGCCGGTTGCGGGGCGCGGCTCCGTTGGGTCGTCAGTTTCGTGCGGGGGGAAACGATGGCTGGATTCGCGGACTGCAGGAAGGCGAATTGATTGGTTCGAAATATTGGGCGCAGTCGTTTGCGGTTGGGCCTGATATTTCGTCACTGCTTGGCGGTATTACCGAAGGTAAGGGGCCGATTTTCCTTCAGGTATTTTATGATTGGGGACGCGTTGCGACCGATTCCCACGCCTGGCGTACTGCCCAAGGATACGGAGTTTCGGTTCTGCTCGACAAAATGCCAGTCGGGACCGTCACTGCCGCATTGAGCCTGGGTTATGCGTATTCACCTGAATCCCGCGTAGATCGCCGCGGTTCTTTTTTCGTCCATCTTGATTTTCCCTTTGTCCATTAATTCACCCTCAAAAATCTCACTACCATGATCGCCTTGCCTGTTATTCTGAAAGATCGCCGCCTTCTCTTCACCGAAACCGGTGATGTCCAGGATTCACAAAACCAAAGCGTGGGCCGTTGGAGTGCCGAATCCTCCAACCCCGCTGAACAGAATTGCCTGATCTTTCGCGACCAGAATGGATCGCGGCAGGTGATTAAGGCTCATTACGCTTTTAATTCCCTTAACCAGCTGGCCGTTTCGCTTGACCCCGTGGATGGAACGGTTGCGGGCAAATCCACTGCAACGTTCAACGGGTCGATCGAAATCGATGACGAACGCGACGTGGTCTACTCCCTGGCCGATGGCCCGGCCAGCGATGCCGGACAGGTAATCGTTGTCTACGGCGCGCTGGCCTTTGATGGTGCCAAAAGTCTCGTGGTGAAAATGACGGATGGGGGCGTCACCGCCATTACCAGCGATGCCGCGACCCCCTTGTCGGCCGATCAGAATGTCGATGTGGATCTGGCGGGGCATGACCTGCTCGTATTTCACGCCACCACGACCAATACTTTTGAGAAGGGAAATGACGTTCGTCCTGCCTCGATCGGTTTCGCCGGGCAATGGAAAATCCTTCCCGATGGTCTTTCCTTTGAATGTTCCGCGGATGGCGACCTGACAAACCCGGATTTGGTTTTGAAATTGAAAGGGAAGTGCAAGGCGGTGGCTGCGGGGCTCGAGTTTCAGTTGAAGGATGGTGCCGCTTCCGCACTTTTGGTGGTGGAGGGGCAGCATACGTTTGATTCCGGTACCGCCACCTGGTCGATCGCAGTCGGTTACAGCCAGCTGGCCGAACCGGCCAAGCGAATCACGGCGTCCGCCAAGGGGCAGATCAAACATACGGCCAAAAACGGAAATGAACTTACGATATCCGGTGAACTGAGCTACCAGGGTGACGGAGGCAAGGCGGGCACGCTGGCCTTGGAAATCGACGCCGAATACACGTTCGCCGCCGGCAAGCTTGTGTTCAAGGCCACGGCGAATTTCGCCGGATCCAAAGTCCAGTACGATCTCCAGCTCGGTGGCGAGATCAGTATTCACGGGGGCAAATTGACCTTCGAGGTCAAGTACAGCTCGACTGGCACGACGTCGCTTACGGTAAACTATCAGGGTTCCGACAGCGATTTTCTGAAGTTTTTCAACGTGGCGATCTCCCGCGATGCAGACGGGCACGTAAAGGCCACGATAAAGTTCTCCATCGAGCTCCATTATGTCAACGGAGTGCAGGTGAGCAAAACTTCTTAAGCGCGGTCCCTCGGTTGGCCCTGTCAGGACCAATCAGTTCGCAGGAGCGAACCATTTTGAAAATTGGCGGAAAAACCACCGTCAGGCGAAAGGACCACGCTTGTTTACGTCTGATTACTTCACTGCACCCTTAATGTTTGCGTTACCCAACCCCACCATGAACCTTCCCGATATCCTCAATGTCGCGATCGGTCTGATCGTTTTGTATCTATTGCTAAGCTCCATTGGGAGCTTGTTGCTCGATCTTCTTACCGGCACTGCCCACTACCGGGAGGAAATTCTGTTCGTTACGATTAATCGCCTGCTCGCCGGCGAACCGGATGAACCCTGGAATATTGCGGTTTTGGTAATGGATCGCATCGGACGGCGCTTGCCCGAAAAAAGCCGGCTTGGTTTGGGTCTTCTACGCCAACGGCTGGTGAGTGATTACATGATCAAAGCGCCAGGAACGGAGGTGGTGGCTTCCGCGGCCAAGCCTCCGAAAAAACAAAAAACATGGGGTGATTTGTGGAAATCGTTGGTGGCCTTTTGCAAAAAAGAATTTGCTGAAAAAACCAATCAAAGTGCATCGGCGGCAAATTCCCAGTCTTCGGATCACGGCCAACCACCTGACTCCACCGGAAGCAAAACACCTGCGAATTCCAACGATGATTCGAACACAGAGCTTCCGAGGGATATTGTGCAAAAGTTTTGGGAGCACCCGAAGATTCGCAGTCTCGTTGGAAACGGGGTTGATGCGCCTCCATCCATGGAAAGCAGCACCTTCGCCACGGTGGTGATCGACATCGCCGTGCCTCGCGACGCCCAGGGCGTGCTCCCGGATAACCGACTGGCCTTGGTGCGGGCGTTGCAGGCTCCTAATGAAAATGTTCCCGTTTCACTGAGGGAGACGCTGCGGGTTCATGGCCTTTCCAGTGAAATCCCCGTAGGCGCCACCGGCGAAGCGCTCTGGGCGCCGTTTCGTGAAAATGTGGCCGCCTGGTTCGACGAGGCGGCCGGTCGCGCCAGTGAGTATTACCGCAGCACGATGAAACGCCTGCTGTTTTTGCTGGGACTCGTGCTGGCCACAATTCTCAACGCCGATACTTTGCGCATTCTTCATTTGCTTTCGCACGATCGCCCCCTCCGCGAGGCGGTCGCCGCTTATTCCGAAACTCTCGTCGCCGAGAACAACGCGTCCACTGCTCCAGCCCGGTCGACAATCAGCCAACTGCCACCGCCTGCAAATTTAGCTCCACCCCAATCCGCTTCGACGCCAGGACAGGCAAAGCCTGCAACGCCTGCGGATTCATCGCATTCTCCGACGCCGGCAAGTACCCCCGTAGCGCAGCCTCGACTTGGCACCACTGCGGTGTCGGAGCTGCAAAAAACCCGCCAGGCGTTGGGTGATGATATTGAGCGCTTGCGCAAGTTGGAACAGATGGGGTTTCCCATCGGATGGAGTGGGCCGGACGAGGGTTTTTCCGACACGGTCATCATGAGTCAATGGGCGGATCAGCACCCGTCGTACTATGCCTGGTTCATCTTTACAGCGGCCCTATTCGTCGTGGTTTTCTTCAAATTCATTGGTTTGGGTGCAACCGCTCTCGCCGTGTCACAAGGTGCACCGTTTTGGTACGAGCTGACAAACAAGCTGATCAATCTTCGCAAAGGCGTGACGGATACAGCGACCGCGGCCGAGCCAGTCGCCGGCAAACCCAACGCAGCGGCACCGGTGACGGGTCCGGTCGTTCCCGCCAGTGCAATGCCACTGGAGATCGGGCATGACCTTGCCGCTCCAGCCACGAGTTTTAGCGCGCGCAAGGCCTACTGGCTCGCGCGGGCCGCGGCGGCGGCCTACTCACCACTGGCCGAAGTGGAAGCCTTGGCCAGAGAGACGTGGAAGTTTCACGATTTTTATTCCTTCGACCAAAAAAAAACAGGAACGCAGGGGTTTTGTGCGGTGGATGACAATATTATGCTCATCGCGTTTCGTGGTACCGAACTTAAGGAACTCAATGACATCCTCGTTGATGCTCGGGTTAACCTGATGCTTCTCCCGTGGAAGGGATCGGTCCCGCTGCCCGACCGTCAGATTCATACCGGTTTTCATGATGGACTGGAAAGCGTCTGGCAAAATATTAACATTCAAATCGAAAAGTGGACGACTGGGAGATCGGTTCGGCAGATTTTAATAACCGGTCATAGTCTGGGAGGTGCTCTCGCCACGCTCATGTTCACCCGACTCGCCCTTGATCCCAAGCTACCTGTGCCCACGCTATATACGTTCGGCTGTCCTAAAGTCGGCGATGGAGCGTTTGCCAAGGAATTGGATCGGGCATTTCCGGAGAGAATTTTTCGACTGATTAACAACCTGGATATTGTGCCGACGCTCCCGCCCTCGTCGGATTACCATCAAGCCGGCCACGCCTTTACCTTTGACGCCAAGGGTGAAATCCAGTCGCAAATCAGCGGGCTCGATCGCGTTCTTGGATTTGCGCGCCAGGCAATGGTGAAGAATATCCAGAGCGCAGTGCGCGAAACCGTCGATGACCACAGCATGGCCTACTACGTCAAGTGGTGCGAGGCCTTGGCGAAGAAAGCGTGAGTGAATATACACTGTCATGTCCGATTTAAACGAAAACACGGAGCGTATCTACAAAATCTACCGGGGTTACATCGAACATGAGGATACCCTCATCAATCACCGAACCACGTGGCTGATCACCATCCAGTCATTCTTGTGGGCCACCTTTGGTTTTTCGTATCAGAAGAAATACGAGATGTTCGTCAAGATTCGCGAAAGTGCCGTTTGTCAGAATTCCTTCGGATTGGCTCCGGCGGAGTTCAATGGCTTCCTTTTCATTCTGGCCGTCGTGGGCTTTTCTACCGCGTTCGTTTCCTTGATTTCGGTCAGCGCCGCGGTGAGCGCGATAGGTGAATTGAAGAAGGAATGGGGGACACTGGCGGCAACCTGGCCGGACGCGGTGCTTTTGCCCAAAATCACGGGGGGAGGGAGTCGGTGGGCTTCGAAGGCGGGGATTGTTATCGCGTTAGCACTACCGATATTCTTCTGCGCGGCCTGGGCACTCACGGCAGGGATCATCTACTGCGGTCATAAGCTGTCTTTTCCTTGGACCTATTAAAGGGGGCTTGGTGATGCCAGCTGAATCAGGGTTCACCGAATTGTGTTGGTAATGGAGTTGGTGTTCGGCTTTTATTTAGTTATTGCTTAATTAAGTTAATTCTTAATTATTGAGGAATGCATCTTCCTCCTTTCAAAAATCGTCTTTCTCCCGGTTGTTTGAGAGGACTGATGTTTAGAGGCAATCGAAACCCAGTGAGAAGGCTGCTGTGACCCAGCTAGTCCACGCTATCGTCATGCGACGGTTTGCTGTTTCGGCGGAACGGGTGTTTGATGCCTGCCTCGATCCCGCGTGGGTGGGGGGCTGGATTCTGGAGCCGGACGTTCACGACCAGCGCGTCGTGCGGATTGCGCTGGATGCTCATGTGGGAGGTCGATTTTCCTTTGTCGTCAATCGCTCGGGTGCCGAAATCGAGCACTTGGGCGAGTATCGGGAAATCGACCGCCCCGGATTGCTGGTTTTTGCCTGGGCGGTGCGCGAACGCCGTTCAGATACCAGTCGGGTGATCATTGAAATTACCTCGTGCGACCAGGGCTGTGAGCTGAAACTGACGCACGTGATGGGCGCTCATTGGTCTTCCTGCGTCGACCTGGCAGCGGGAGCATGGTCCAGAAAGCTCGATGCCCTCGAATCTGCCATTGCGGAGGAGGAAGCGGCCGCGCGGACCTGACCGGATTTCCACCGATTACATCGACATTATGAAGAACGAAAACGATCAACCCGGAAAAATTACCCCGCCCGGCGAAGTGCGGATTATCCGTACGCTGCCCGGTCCGATCGAACGCGTTTGGGATTATCTCGTTGATCCGGCGAAACGCCGGCTCTGGTTCGCAGGTGGTCCGATGGAGCCGCGCGAGGGCGGCAGAGTCGAATTATTTTTTCAGCACAAAAACATCGTGCCCCACGAAGTGCCACCCGAGCAGTTCAAGACCGGACATGACACCGGCTATACGAAGGACTGCACCATTCTCCGCTGGGAACCTCCACACGTATTGAGTTTCACCTTCGACAAGGAATCGGATGTCACGTTCGAACTCAAACCGGAGGGAGAAAAAGTCCTGTTGGTGGTCACGCACCGCAGCCGCGGGGGCGATTTGCCGTCGCTCAGCGGATTTGCGAGTGGCTGGCATACGCTTCTCGCCCAGCTCGTCGCGCTGATCGAGGCCTCGCCCCGTCCGCCGTTCTGGCCGATGTTTCAACAGATGAAGGACGAATACCAGAAAACCATCGATTCACTTAAGGAATGACCTGACCGCAATGACTGCCCGGCGTTGACCGTTATATTTATGAACTCACTTGAATCCCATTCCGTCGTCTCACCAGAGCAATGGCTCGCGGCTCGTCGCGAGTTTTTGAAGGAAGAAAAAGCTTTCACTCATGCCCGCGAGCGTCTCGCGGAAAAACGCCGGGCCCTGCCTTGGGT
>JBEHXD010000105.1:0-12041 GCA_048498875.1 Verrucomicrobiota bacterium | reverse complement strand
GCAGTGACTGCGACGCGTTTTGCCCCAGACGTAGCACCTTCATTGCTGCCGACAAGAGCGAAGCGATGTTCGCATAGTAGATACCCGCAAGCACCGCCGGCAAAGGCGCTCCATGCACGCGTCCTTCCAGCGCCGCTGCTACCGCCGCTGAAAACGGCCAGCCTGATTCAGCCGCGTGGCGCAGATATTCCGTCGCGAGTGTGTGCGACTGCAGCATCGCGACCAGTTCGACCCGTTGTCTTCCGATATTGGACGAGGCGGTGCGCAATTCCTGTACGGCTTTGAGCGACGCCGATAAAACGCACAGTTCGCCAATCTTGTTCCAATCGTTCACCCCCAAGGCCCTCCAAGCCTGGGCGGCCAGCGGAAGCTCCACGCGTTGCAGCGACGGCAGCACCGATTGGAAGATGAATTCCCGCAACGTCGCCCGATCGGTCACCACTCCCTCCTGCACCAGTCCCTCGAGTCCGAACGAATGCGCATAGCTGCCCGTCGGATAAAAGGAGTCTCCAGCCTGGAGCAGGCGAACAATCCAGAGTGCATCCGAAGGTGGAGCGGCTTGACCCCAAGACGCTTCGGTCACACCCAGCGCGTTGGGGTCAACGCGCTCCACCTCAGTGTTTGTGGCTTTGTCCGAGTTCATGGGAAGGTTGTGCGCCGCGGACAAAACGTCCGGGCCGAAAAACTGCTGTCGTCGTTTTATAGGGCACGTTCAATCGATCCAACAATTGACGCACCGCCGGCTCGTCCGGCGAGAGCAGTCGATCTGCCTCCGCGGACAACTCCAAATGCAGATTCCCCACGGCCCATCCGATGCCAGCCGCCGCCGACGGCGCAATCCCAAGGGAAATCTCCAGCACCGATTCCGCAGGTTGGCGAACGACGTAGCGCGACGATGACGTTTGCCAGATCACCGCGCCATCGCGCAGCGGCGCTTCGAGTTCACACCCAAACTCAGTGCCGTCATCCGCGGCAGCGCGCCAGATCCGCTTGGCCAGCTTCAGCCGTTCAACCCGAATGGCAATTTCCGGGAGGGCGGAATCGCTTTCACTGAGCGCGGCGGAAATCAGCTGCATGCACCAAATCCGAGCCAGGATTAAAACAGAAAATAGCGCTGCGCCATCGGCAGCGTTTTCGCCGGCTCGCAGGTCAGGTGCTCGCCGTCGGCTTTCACGGTGTACGTCTCAGGATCGACTTCGATTTTTGGCATCGCGGCGTTGTGCATCATGTCTTTTTTGCCGATGTCGCGGCAATTCGTGACCGGCTCGAGCCGGCGGCGAAGGCCCAGATGTTTCAGCGAGCCTTTGTCGAGCGACGCCTGACTCACAAACGTGAGATTGGTGGAACCGATTGCGCGGCCGGCGGCCCCAAATTGCGGGCGATAGAATGTCGGCTGCGGCGTGGGAATCGATGCGTTGGGATCACCCATGTTCGCCCACGCGATGAATCCGCCTTTCAATACCACCTCGGGTTTAACGCCGAAAAGCGCCGGCTTGAAAACGACGAGGTCGGCAAGCTTGCCCACCTCGATCGAGCCGACGATGTGGGACACGCCGTGGGCAATCGCAGGATTGATCGTGTATTTGGCGATGTAGCGCAGCGCCCGGAAATTGTCGGCGGCAGGATGCGAGGGCGAGGTGAGCGCACCGAACTGTACCTTCATTTTGTGCGCCGTTTGCCAGGTGCGGATGATTACCTCGCCAATCCGCCCCATGGCCTGCGAGTCCGAAGACATCATCGAGATGGCTCCGATGTCGTGCAGCCGGTCTTCCGCCGCGATCGTTTCCGGTCGAATCCGCGATTCGGCAAACGCGACGTCCTCGGGAATCTTCGAGTCGAGGTGATGGCAGACCATCAGCATGTCGAGATGCTCGTCGATCGTGTTGACCGTGAACGGACGCGTCGGATTCGTGGAGGACGGCAGCACGTTGGCTTCTCCGCACACCCGGATGATGTCTGGCGCATGCCCACCGCCCGCGCCTTCGGAGTGAAACGTATGAATCGTGCGGCCTTTGAAGGCCCGGATCGTGTCGTCGACGTAACCCGACTCGTTGAGCGTGTCGGTGTGAATCGCGACCTGCACATCGAGTTCGTCCGCGACGCCGAGGCAAGTATCGATGGCGGCGGGTGTCGTGCCCCAATCCTCGTGCAATTTCAGTCCGATCGCCCCGGCGACAATTTGTTCACGCAACGGCGCCGGCGTACCGCAGTTCCCCTTGCCGAAAAAACCCAGGTTCATCGGATAGGACTCCGCCGCCTCGATCATCCGGTGCAGATTCCATGCGCCCGGCGTGCAGGTCGTGGCAAAGGTTCCATGCGCCGGTCCGGTGCCGCCGCCGATCATCGTGGTGATACCCGCACTGATCGCCTCGTCAATCTGCTGGGGACAGATGAAGTGAATGTGAGTGTCGATGCCCCCGGCCGTGATGATGCAGCCTTCGCCCGCCAGCACTTCGGTTGCGGCGCCAACGATCATCGGATTTTTCTTTTTCGTCCGCGGATCGACATAGATGGATCCGAGTCCGTTTTGAATGCCCGGATTTCCGCCATGGCCAATGCCCACGATCAGCCCGTGCTTTACGCCGATGTCTGCTTTGATGACGCCGAGAATAGGATCGATGATGAGCGCATTGGTGATGATCAGATCAAGCGACTCCGCATCGCGCGCGGTCGGCGACTGGCCCATGCCATCGCGAATGACTTTGCCGCCACCAAATTTCACTTCGTTGCCATAGCCACCGCCCTCGGCAATCAAATCGCGTTCGACTTGGACGAAGAGTTCGGTGTCAGCGAGCCGCACCCGGTCGCCCACGGTCGGTCCGTACATTTCGGCATACTGGCGGCGCGTAAGTTTAAGTGACATGACGAGGGAAAAAAATTATTTGGGACACAGAGAACACGGAGGTCAGAAAGAGATCACTGAGTGATACGATCGATTCTCATCAGCCTTTGCGCCTTCTCTGTGAGCTCTGTGTTACTGTCTTGGATTTCTGTTTTTTTGAATCGAGTTTGCCTTCGATCTTGGCGTTGAGCCCATACACTTCCCGCGCGCCAGCGAGTGCAACAAGCTCCACCCGCTTGGTGTCGCCGGCCTCGAAACGAACCGCCGTGCCTGCGGGAATATTTAATCGAAAACCGCGGGCCGCCGGCCGATCGAAACTGAGCGCTTCGTTGGTCTCGAAAAAGTGATAATGCGAACCCACCTGAATTGGACGATCGCCGGTATTGGTTACGTCAACCGAGACCGTGGCCAGATTGAGATTGGCGGGAAGTGCTTCTTCGGCGGCGACGATGATTTCTCCAGGAATCATGAGAGTTGGAATTTTGGATTTTCGAATCTCGATTTTCGATTGCCAGTCAGGATCACAGTTTTAGCCGGGTTTGGTTTAGTAGTCCAAAATCAAGAATCCAAAATCGAAAATCACCTAATCGGATGATGCACCGTCACCAGCTTGGTGCCATCAGGGAACGTGGCCTCCACTTGAACATCGTGAATCATTTCAGGAACACCCTCCATCACCTGATCGCGCTTCAGGATTGTCGTGCCGAAACTCATCAATTCGGCCACCGACTTTCCATCGCGGGCGCCTTCCATGATCTCGTAGGTGATGATCGCGATGGCTTCCGGATAATTAAGTTTTAAACCGCGTGACTGCCGGCGGCGCGCCAGGTCCGAGGCCGTGACGATCAGAAGTTTTTCGCGTTCGCGCGGGGTGAGATGCATGGGAGTAAACCGCTAATCTTCGCTGGTTGACGCTGATAAAAAACCAAACGATTCGAAATTAGCGAGAATTAGCGGTTAAAAATCAAACTTGCAGGTGTTCCTTCACGACCTCGTCGGTGAGAGTCGCAATCGGACCGGAAATGGTGACCGCGCCGCGATCCATCGCATAAAAGCGGTCCGCGACCTCACGACAAAAATCGACGTACTGCTCGACCAGCAGAATGGCCAAAGCGCCCTCGCTCTTCAGGTTTTTGACTGCGCCCATGATCTTCTCCGCATCCTGACGCGACTCGGCGGTCGCCTCCTCCTCGGAAATATTACTGATCTTGAGCTTCTTCAAGGTGTCGCCGATCTGATCGATGATGGACGGCTGAATGCCCTCCGTAGGCTCGTCGAGAATCAGCAGCTTGGGGTTCGTCAGGAGTGCCCGGCCAATCGCCAGTTGTTGCTGTTGTCCGCCGGATAAAACGCCGCCCTTCCGTGAACGCATTTCCTTGAGCACGGGAAACAACGAATACACCCGGTCCAACATCCTCCGCGCTTCCGGACCTTTGCGGCCGTGCACGACGAGGCCAACGTGGAGATTCTCCTCGATGGTCATGTGCGGGAAAATATCGCGTCCCTGCGGCACGTAGCCAATGCCGGCGCGAGCCCGAACATCGACCGGCAGGCGCTCGATGGGGTTTCCATCAAACAGAATCGAGCCGGCCCGGATGGACAACACCCCGGTGATGGATTTCAACGTCGTGGTTTTGCCCACGCCATTGCGGCCCATCAGCGCGACGACCTCGCCCGAGTTCACCTCAAGCGAAACGCCTCGAAGAATGCGCGAGCCGCCGATGTCGGTTTCCACCGATGAAAGTTGAAGGAGCGCGCTCATCGGGTACCGTGTTTGCCGCGGCCGAGATAGACTTCGCGGACTTTGGGATCGGATTGCACTTCCTCGAATTTTCCCTCGCACAACACATGCCCCTGATGGAGCACGGTGACGGGATTATCGCGGGCGATTTGTTTGACGAATGTCATGTCGTGTTCGATCACCACAATGCTGTGCTTGCCGGAAAGGCTGATCAATAACTCACCCGTGCGGTGGGTTTCCTCGTCGGTCATGCCGGCGGCGGGTTCATCGACGAGCAGCACCTTGGGTTCCTGCGCGAGCAGCATCCCAATCTCGAGCCACTGCTTTTCACCGTGGGCGAGCAGGCCTGCCTTCCACGTGCTTTTAGCATCGAGGCGGACGAGCTTGAGAATGTCGGCGATGCGGTCGCGATCCGCTGACGACTGCCGCTTGAACAGAGAGGAGAAAACGCCGCGCGGTCCCTTCAGCGAAAGCACCAAATTGTCCCAGACCGTGTGCTCAACATACACGCTCGGCGTCTGAAATTTCCGTCCAATGCCGAGCCGGTTGATTTCGTACTCATTGAGCGCAGTCAAGTCGAATGAGTTGGGCAGGTGCCCGAACTCGATCTTGCCTTTGTCGGGTTTGGCCCGGCCGGTGATGAGATCGAAGAAAGTGGATTTACCGGCGCCGTTCGGTCCGATGACGGTACGCAGCTCGCCTTCGAAAAGATAGAAATTGAGATCCGAGATGGCCTTGAAGCCATCGTAGGTCTTGGAGACGTCCTCCACGGTGAGAATCGGATGGCTCATGCGCGTGCAACCACAGGTTCGGAGGCTTTCCGGTTACGTTCACGGAAAGCCCGGATTTTTGCGGGCAAACTGACCATGCCACCGGGCAGGAAAAGCACCACGATCAGGAAAATCAGCCCGAGAATGATCAGCCAGGAATCGGGATAGGCCTGCGTCGCCCAGCTGCGCAGCGCGTTGATCGCAATGGCACCAAGAATCGGTCCCACCAGCGTACCCCGTCCGCCCACGGCCACCCAGACGACGGCTTCAATGGACTTTGCCGGCGTCATTTGATCCGGATTGATAATGCCGGCCTGCGGCACGAAGAGCGCACCGCCCACCGCTGCGATAAACGCGGCCACGACGAAGATGAACAATTTGAAATGCGCCGTCGCATAGCCGCTGAAGAGAACGCGATTCTCACCATCGCGAATGGCCTGCCGCACCAGACCGAACTTGGTGCCGTTAATCCAATGACAGAAGAGGCAGACCACAAACAGGACCAGCGCACTCGCGATAAACAAGCCGCGCATGGTCGCCGGCCCCGTATCCTTGTCCACCAGCGAATGCCCCAGAACGAATTTGAAATCCGTGAAGCCATTGTTGCCACCCATCGTAAAATCGTTCCGGAAAAACATCAGGGCCGCGCCATAGGTCAGCGCCTGGGTGAGGATGGAAAAATAAACGCCCTTGATCCGCGAGCGGAAGGCCAGGAATCCGAAAATCAAGGCGAGCAACCCCGGTACCACAAACACCATCGCCACGGCAAAGCCGAACGAATTGAACGGCCGCCAAAACGGCGGCAAAAACGTGTGGCCAAGGAACACCATGAAGTCCGGCAGCCCGTTGGGATTTTGTCCCGCCTTCGCATAACTGCCCAACATTCCGATCTGCAGCATGAGATACATGCCAAACATGTAACCGCCCAGACTGAAAAACAATGCTTGTCCGAGACTCAACAGCCCGGTGTATCCCCACAGCAGATCCACGGAAATGGCGAGCAATGCGTAACAAAGATATTTACCCCAAAGCGTGATGGTAAAGTCGCTGACCACGCCATACGCGTTGAGCAAGGGCAGCATCACGGTCAGCAGCAGCAAAATGATACCGACCGCTGCGAACTCGCCGTGGCGGGATCGGAAGTAAGACTGGAAAGTGGAGGATGAACTCATGAGATCGGGTTCAAGGGAATTTCAAATCAGTCCAGGCTGCGGCTGCGCGCGGAAAAAAGGCCGGTGGGCCGCCATTGCAGGAACAGGATGATGGCCAGCAGCACGAGAATTTTTCCCAGCACGGGATTCAGGAGAATCTGCTGCAGCGATTGATCGGCCATGCCGATGCCGAGCGCACTCACCACGGTCCCGAACACGCTCCCCACTCCGCCTACCACCACCGTCATGAAACTATCGACGATGTACTCCTGCCCCATGGAAGGTCCGACCGTGCCGAGCTGCGTCACGAACACGCCCGCCAGTCCCGCGAGACCGCTGCCGAGACCAAAGGTCAGCATGTTGACCCGCTCGGTGCGCACGCCCATGCAGGAGGCCATCGTGCGATTCTGCATCACGCAACGGATCAGCAAACCCAGCGACGTTTTGTTCAGCGCCAGCCAGACACCGAAAACAATTACACTCGCGAAACCGATGACGAAAATCCGGTTCCAGTTGAAAGTGATGTCGTAGATCGTCCAGTTGCTGCTGAGATAAATGGGGCTGCTTACATCGACGTTATTCGACCCAAACGTAAGTTTGAACATCTGCTGCAAAATCAGCGACACGCCCCACGTGGCCAGCAAACTCTCGAGCGGGCGACGATACAGGAAGCGAATGACACTCCGCTCAAGGCCGATGCCGACGAGGGCCGCACTGAGAAATCCGAGCGGAATCGCCGCAATAAAATACATCTGATAAGCCCAGCCCGTCAGATGCATCCCAGGCAGATGAACGCCGATTTTAACGAACGGCAGAGTGAAGTTCATTCCATCGCCAAAAATATTCTGGGTGATATAGGTGGCGTAAGCGCCCACCGTGATCATTTCGCCGTGCGCCATGTTGATAACGCCCATCAAACCGAAGGTGATCGCAAGGCCCAGTGCCACCACGAGCAGAATACTACCGGCGCTGATTCCGCGGAAAATCGTACCGAAAAAATTAACTACGGACTTGTGCTGATCGATTGCCTTCAGGGCATCCGAAGCCGCCTCAGCGACTGCCGGGGCATGTGCCTTCTCCGCCTTTTCCCTGGCAGCCTTGATCAGGTCGTAGCTGGACGAGCTGTGCAATTCACGCAGGGCGCCCAGGCCTTTGAGTTTCACCGCATCATTGGGATCGGCGATCTGAATGAGTGCCGTGGCCTCGCGCAGTGCTGCCTTCGCCTTACCGTCGGTCTCAATCTGGCTGCGCGCCTCTAGCGCGGGAAGCTTATCGGGTTTCTGCGCGGCTCCAATGGTTTGAATCGCACGCAGGCGCTTGGCCAAAACCGGAGAGCCCAAATCAAGCAGGTCGACGACATTTTTCATCACGCGACGAAGGGCTGCGTCGTGTTCGACCGCAGTCTGCTCGGACGCGATCAGCCGCAGTGGCTGACCCGCAACATCTTTCAGCGGTTCGCCCGTATCGATCCGCACCGCCAGTTGCGATCCGTTCGCGTCTTTATCCCCCGAGAGTTCCACCGGAATTTTCGCCCCGCCCGGGACGGTATGAATAAAAAGCCGGTCTTCCCGCCATGCCGCAAAAATTTCCCTGATCGATTCGTCGCCCTGACCGACGAGTGAACCGATGATCTCCCGTTTTTGGGCACCATCAGCAGTGAGAATGGCGCGGGCAATCGTCGCCCGGGCCGCTTCAGGCGCAGCGAGGGCGCGCGGTGCGACGACAACAACCAAAATCAGTCCGAGAGTTTGGAGGAGGGGGCGGATGAATGATTTCCAAGCCATGAGTTTGCGATGTGACCGCCGCGAGGGCTGGACTCACTTAGCAGGTGGAATGCCGACTAATCATACTGAACCCTAACTTCAGAAATTATATTAATGAAAAGGGCGATTCCATCGGAACCGCCCTCGACGACGTGAGCCAAAAGGCCCGGTGATCACCACCGGGCGCTCGGCAGGAATTAATTATTCCTTGGCTTTGAACGTGCCCTTCAGGTGCGGTTCGCCGTAAACGTCGGGGAAGGTCTGGAGGATCTTAAACTGACCATCCGCCTTGGATTCGCCGATGTACACCGTCTTGGTCAGGTGCATGTTGGGCTGCGTGGTGACTTTGCCACCAGGTCCAACGATCGACACACCCGATTTCCAGGCGGCGCGGACCTTGTCCACATCGAAGCTGCCGGCTTTTTCCACGCAGGCTTTCCACAGGTAAACGCCTTCATAGCTCAGCACCATCGGGGAGTCGACCACGCGGCCCTCCTTGACGACACCGTCAGCCTTCGTGTCTTTCAACCAGGCTTGGAACGCAGCGAGAAACGCCTTGTTGACCGGCGTGTCGATGGATTGGAAGTAGGTCCAGCAACCGACCTGGCCCACGAGGTCCTTCGCGGGAAGACTGCGGAATTCATCCTCGGCGATCGAATAGGAAACGACCGGGCAGGAATCAGCGGTGAGACCGGCAGCGGCGTATTCCTTGAAGAAGGGAGGATTGGTATCGCCGTTCAGCGTGCTGATCACGCAAGCGTCGCCGCTGGCGGCGAAATCTTTGATTTCAGCAATGATTTGCTGATAGTCCTTGTGACCGAACGGCGTGTACTTGCCGGCCGAGATGATCTTGCCGGAGCTGTCCTTCTTGTAACCGCCACCGATGTTCGCGAGTGGCACGCCCTTGCTCAGGAGATACTCCAAGAGAACGAGATTGGTCGTCTGGGGATAGACGTAATCGGTGCCGAGCAGGTAAAATTTCTTTTTGCCCTGAGCGATCATGTAATCAACCGCGGGAATCGCCTGCTGATTAACCGCCTCGGCCGTATAGCAAACGTTCTGGCTCTCTTCTTCGCCTTCGTACTGCACCGGGTAGAAGAGCAAGCCGTTGTCCTTCTCGAAGACCGGAAGGGCGGATTTGCGGCTCACCGAAGTCCAGCAACCGAAGGTCACGGCAACTTTGTCGACCTCCAGGAGCTGTTTCGATTTTTCGGCGAAGGTCGGCCAATCGGAACCAGGATCGACGATCACCGGGACGATTTTCTTGCCGAGCACGCCGCCCTTGGCGTTGATCTCGTCAAACGTGAAAAGCAGGATGTCACGCAGCGAGGTTTCGCTGAAAGCCATGGTGCCGGAGAGATCGTGAAGGACGCCGACTTTGACGGTGTCGGCCGCGCGAGCGGAGCCGAGCAAAGCGCTCAGGGCGAGAGCCCCAACGCCGAGTAGTTTGGTAATTTTGGTAATCATATCTGGGAGGGTGTGAGAGCTAAACGGAGCGACTGGGCAAAGGCGTGGCCAGACGACCCGCGAAAGCGGTTCGAACGAAAAGACGGGAGGGGAAAAGGAGGGGAAGAAAGGTGCCGCGCTTTTCGCGCCGGCACGAGGACGGGCGACTCGTGCAGAGCCGCCCGTCGAAGGGCGTTAACCGGGGAACCGGTTAGAATTTGAAGTAAGCCTGGACTCCGAAGAAGTTGGCCTTGTCGGTGGAAGCGTCCTTGTAATCGTAATACGAATACTCGGCGCGAACGGTAAGCTTGTCGGTGATCGCGACACCGGGAGCGATCGTGAACTTGGTGAAGCTCGGACCGCCATCGGTCACTTTTTCACCCGAGACACGGAAGGCCGAGGAGACTTTGTCCGTGAAGGAATAGGTCAGCAAGCCGAGCCAGTTGTAACCTTTCGTACCGGCGAGTCCGCCATCCTTGTGCGCATATTCCGCGGCGACCATGACGGCCTTGCTGGCCTGATACTGCGCCCAAAGGTCAAACGTGAAGACCGAGTGCAGCTGGGAGGAAATGTTGCGGCTGCCCTTCGTGTCGTAGGCGAAACCGGCCCAGAGGGTCAGATTTTCCACGGCCTTGTAGGACACATAACCTTCGAAGCCCGCATTGTGCTTCAGTTCGCCGTCACCCTTCAGGTAGAAAGGCGAGTAAACCGAGTCGACGAGAGCGACGCCCACGCCAAATTCCTTGGCGGAATAATCGATCTTCACCCCGCTGTGATAGCCGGGAATCGGAGCGAGGAAGTCGCCGTTCGCGAAGGAAATTTCCGGATTGTTGACGGTAAAGAAGGATTCGTAGCCAAGATAGCTGAGGAATTTGCCACCGGTGATGGTGACACCTTCGCCCGCGTCATAGGTCACGTAGGCATCGAGCACCGTCGTTTCTTCGGGAGCATTGGGCACGTAGAAAAGGCTGACGACACCCGTGACCGGCTTGAAATTCGTGGTGAACAGCAACTGCGACGAGTCGATATTGAAGCGATCAACGGATTCACCAGGCTTGGGCGCCGTGTACTGATAGGAGCCTTCGATATATCCGCTAACCGAGAAATTATCGTTTAGCTTGATTTCGGCTGATGCTGTGGCGGCAAGAGCGAGGAGGGCTGCTGCCCAGCCTGTCAGTCTGGATGAATACTTGGTCATGAGTGAGTAGGGTTCTGAGTTAGGTTTGTTTATCGAACCGCCCCGCCTACTACGACGGGGAGATACGGAACCCCTTTGAGCAGGATGTTTGCCATCGAAGAAATTCATCGATGTCATAAATAAAATCATCCCTTCGATCGCCCTGATCACCGTCTTCCCCTTCAAAGGCCAGGGCGTCATGTGCCTCAGGCACGGATACTTGCCCAATCGCTTTTCACCCGCATCGGAGATCAACCTTCCGGCACAAATCACGACATAACCCGGCAACCAGAGTCAGTTGCGATCATTTGCTCGCACTCGTGGCATGAATGGACCGCGCACTTCTCCTCATCTTTCGAGTGCATTGAAAATCCAATCCGCCGTCTCAATCGCTCGCGACACTCCACCCGTTTTGCGGCAAGATCGGATCAACGCACGCTTCCTCAAGCAGCCGACCAGAGCCCTTCCAGCAGCGATCTGATCCGATCGAACTCAAACGGCTTTTGCACCAGCGCCACGTCGCCCAACGACCTCAACCCGGCTTCGACTTCGACGGTGATATTTCCGCTCAGCACCGCCACCTTGCCGCCGAATCCGGCTCCGCGGGCCCACGCGACCAAGGCGCTTCCGTCCATCCCCGGCATGTTGAGATCCGTGAACAGCGCGTCGTAACCGGAAATGTTTTCCTTCAAGGTCCGCATCGCCGCGTCCCCACTGCGCACCCAGGTGACTTCGTGGCCGAGGCGTTGAAGAATTCGCGAAAGCACACTTCCCACCGATTCATCGTCCTCGACCAGCAACAAGCGGCGACTGGCAACTGCGCCCGCCGCCCGGGTTGGCGTCACCGGACCAGAGGCAGCAGTCGCATCTCCGGTTGCGGGAAGATAGAGATTAAACTCCGTCCCATGCTGGGTGACTGATTCCACCTCCACCCAGCCGCCGAGGTCTTCGACCACGCGCCAGACCATCGAGAGTCCCAGTCCTGTTCCCTGCCCCACGGCCTTCGTCGTGAAAAACGGCTCGAAAATGCGCTCGCGCACCTCCGGCGGCATTCCCGCACCATTGTCGATCACGCTGAGTCTGAGCCACGACCTCAGGCGTGGATCGTGCGTTCCGCTGCGCGCTCCGCGATCAGCAGCCTCACAGGCGGC
>JBEHXD010000104.1:0-12139 GCA_048498875.1 Verrucomicrobiota bacterium | reverse complement strand
CAGAGATTTCGTCCCGCCCTTGCCCTTGATCGAATACATCGAAAGGCCCACGCCGAAGAGCATGTCGAAATCGCCGATCGCGGTATCGGCGTAGGTCCAAGAACCCGGAACCGATATGTGCAAGAGCGTCGTCGTCGCGGTACCGCCGCCGGAGGAACGACCGAGCGGCGTGTACCAAATCGAAGGCGCGATCTCGATCGGGTTCGACGCCATCGCTTTGTAGCGCACTCCGATCGGAATCATCTGCGGACCGTATTTCGCCGCAGCACCGCTGTCGGAGTCGGTGACGCGACCATAGGAATTCTGAAAATACGCGCCGAAACCGACCGAGAGCTTTTGTTCACCGAGCGGCGAATACGCATGAGCATGAGAAGCCGCGAAGAGCGTCGCGAAAGGCAGTAGAATGGCGAGGACATAACGGTTCATTCGCCAACGGTAGCGAAGCGTTCACGCGATCCGCAAACAGTATCGAAATCTTTCACGACTCTGCAAGATGACGCAACACTCTCTCGACCATTTGAGGCAGTCGAGCGCGCAGCCGCGGGTTTCCGGAACGCGACTTCAACCACATCAGCACCATGAGATGCCGCGCGATGATCAACGCGTCGAGGACGCGATCGTCGTCGCGATCCCACGATTGGGTTTCCGCATAGCCTTCGACCAGCGCGCGTCGATACTCATCGAACGGAACCGGTAAATCACCGGCGCTCGCGTAATAAAGCAAACTCATGAGCGGCGCCGTGAGTTCGTACGCGTGCAGACCCCACCCGCAATCGTCGAAGTCGATCACGCCCCAACCGTTCTTCGTTCGCAGAAGATTTCCGAAATGCAGATCCGCGTGAACGAGGCCGAAACGCCGCGGATGTTTTCGCGCGTAGGCGCGCAAGGATCGCAGCGTCGCGACTCGAGCGTCGTTCAAGATTTTCTGCTTCTTCGCGGAAATCCCGGGAAGATCGTCGATCGATCCCCACTTGCCTTTCGCCCCGACCAAACCTTCAGGCTCCCAATAGCGTCGTTGCCGAACGGCAATTTTCTCTTTTGCCACAGCCAGGGCGCCATCGAAATGACGCCCGAAAAGAAAATAGTATGGGAATACAAGGCGGCGGAGGGCACCCAGATTCACGCCTGCCAGCCGTTGGCCGACGGCCATGTTCTCGTCGTGGAAAACGGCCCGTGCCGGTTGCTGGAGCTCGATCGCAACGCCAAAATCGCAAAAGAGATCAAACTTACGCCTCCTCCCGCCAAAATCAGCATCCATGACCAGTTCCGGGGCGTTCGCAAAACCGTCGCTGGACACTACCTCGTCTGCCGGAAAGGAGAACATCAAGTGGAGGAATTGGACGGCACCGGCAAAAGTCTCCGGCTAATTCCCGTCCCCGGCGACGTGCACGAGGCGCTTCTGTTACCCGATGGTCATCTCCTCGTCACGTGCGGCGACGGACACAAGGTCATCGAACTGGATCAGGCCCTGAAGACAGTTTGGGAACTGAACGAAAATGACGTCCCCGGCAATCCATTGCGTTTGATGGCGGGAGCCCAGCGCCTGCCCAATGGAAATACTGTTT
Organism: Verrucomicrobiota bacterium; assembly: GCA_048498875.1. GTDB lineage: Bacteria > Verrucomicrobiota > Verrucomicrobiia > Opitutales > Opitutaceae > Lacunisphaera. Next base: position 10,574 of record JBEHXD010000104.1, on the reverse strand, counting down.
TCTGCAATTATCTCGGTCATGGTCATCTGGGAGAGCAGCCCGTGTTTTTCGAAATCACCCGCGATAAGAAGGTCGTGTGGGAATTCGCCGATCACGCGCATTTCAAAACCATCAACCAGATCCAGCTCCTCGACGTCAAAGGTGACGTGACCAAAGGGGAAATTCTGCGATAACGTCCGGTTCGCCCCGGTTGGGGGCACGCGGCACCGATTTTGTAAGGCCGGCCTGAAGATCAGGCCGGCTTTTTTGCGAGAAGCGTGAGCCGTGGCCACCACCAGACCGTTTTCCCATCCTCATCGGCCAGACGCATCGCCGCTCGCACATGAGCTGACGCCAACTGCACGGCCGAGATGACCCGCTGGCGGTTCTCCGCCGGCGTTGCGGCGGTTTCAAAGTACCAATTGAGATCCGGTTGTTTCATTGGATCGAGTTGCGAACGAACCACGCTCAATCCTTTTTCGGCCACCAGTTTTTCCCAGGTCGCACGGGAAAGAAAACGCCCGTGACTGGGATCGCGCCATTTTTCGACGGTATGAAGCCATGCTTCCGTTTCAGGATCGTTGTCGGGCACGCTGCCATCAATCAGCATGAAATATCCGCCCGGACGCAGCACGCGGGTGACTTCTGCGACAAATTTCTCCGGTGAACTGAAATGGTGCGGGGCCACCCGGCTCGTGACCAAATCAAAGGTCTTTTCGGCAAAGGGAAAATCCTCTGCGGGAAACAGACGCGTCTCCACATTGAATCCCGCTTCTTCAGCCAGGCGGCGGGTGTTTTCCAACATCCGTGGAGCGATATCGCCTGCCATGACGTGCCAGCCTTGTTTTGCTAGGTACAAGGCAGTGTGTCCGCCACCGGTGGCGATGTCCAAGGCCCGGCCTCCAGCCGGAGGTACAATTGTGGCCAGGGCCGCAGCGACATCTTTCGTGTCCGCGAGAATATGCGACTTGCCGTAGCGATCGCTCTGTCGATCGAACTGGGTCGCCGCCGCAATTTGGGCGCCATCGAGGGAATTCTTCTGCATGGTGATGATCTAAATCATCACCCTTCCCACACGCAAGAAGGCGCCGGAACGAATATTTTGCCTCAGATTCCACCCAGCCGCGTATGACTATTCCGAAAGCAACCCTGCCGCCGGATCACTTGTTGGCAAAATCGGCCAGTTCCATTTCGAATACCAGAGTCGAGTCACGGGGAATCGAAGGCGGTTTGCCACGCGCACCATAACCCATCTCAGGCGGCACAATCAGGAGCCATTTTTCACCCTTGTGCATTTTTTGCAGAGCCTCCTCCCATCCGTCAATCAGGCCTCCCCGGCCCAAACGGGTGACGAGGGGATGCTCGGCGTCCGATTCATCAAAAACTTTTCCATTCAGCAGCATGCCTTTGTATTGCACGGTCACCATCATCCCAGGCACCGGACTCGCGCCGGTTTTGTCCCCTTCCTTCAGGATGATATAGCGGAGACCAGTGTAGGTACGTTTGGCGTCGGGCCATTTTTTTTCCACGTAATCGCGATCATCCGGAGGCAGCTTTTCGCGCTGGGCGGGCAAGGGACCGGCCGCGAAACCGAACAAGAAAATTGCGATCAGGAGCGACTGAACAGGGGCAGGGAAACACTTCACGGTTTTTTGGAGGGTGGGATGATGCGGAACGTAGGCACAGATTCCTGCGACGTCGAGGATTGTTCCCCCGTGGCCACAGGCTTCGCGGTTTTTACGGTCGGAATTTGCTCGGGACTGGAGGAAGGCGCCGTCGCAGTGGAAACCACTGCTTCCGTCGGGGAATTTTTCCCGCCGGTAAATTCGGCGGGCTGGGCGGCAAAACCCCGTTCGATCATTTCGACCGCCTTCAAGTCACGTGCGCGACCGAGATCCCGCTGACCGCCAGGTCCGAGCGAGCCCATGATGACAACAATCACACGACGATTATTTCTGAGCGCCGTGGCACTCAGACAGTAACCGGCCTTTTCCGTGTACCCTGTTTTCAAACCATCCACTCCTGCGACTTTCCCGAGCAGATTATTGTGATTCTTCATGTGCTGCGGACCTTGCTTCCGGTTGACCCCGAAATCGCGGTTCCGGACGGAAGAATATTTCAGCACGTCCGTGTTCAGCAAAAGATACCGGCAAAGCAGGGCATAGTCACGCGGAGTGGTAAGATCGCCATCGGCAATCCGCCGCCCGGCAGGGGGCAGTCCATGCGGCGAGCGAAACGTAGTGTGGCTCATTCCAAGTTCGCGGGCCTTGGCATTCATCAATTCGACAAATGCCTCGACCGAACCACCCGCGATGCGGGCCAGTGCGTGCGCGGCGTCATTGGCCGACTGAATCATCATCGCGTACATGAGTTCCTCGACGGGAAAACTCTCGCGTGGGTCCAGGTACACCTGGGTCCCGCCCATCTTCGAATCTTCGACCGTGATGGCCACCGGAGTCTGCAGGGTGATCGCACCGCTGGCGAGTTTGTCGTGGAGTACGGCGAAGGTCATGAGCTTGGTCATGCTCGCCGGGGGATTCTCCACGTCCGCGTTGTCCTCAAAGAGAACCTTGCCTGTCGCCGCGTCGGTGACGATCACTCCACTGTACGCCTTGGAAGTGGAAACTGGTGCGCTCTTCTGCGCAGAGAATGCGGCAGGAACGCCAAACCAGAGGAAAGCGACGGCGGAAAGCCAGCGGAACATCATCATATAAGAGAAACGCCAAACCAGCGCGGCAAAACGGGCGACGCAAATATTATTTGCGAGGAAATGCCATCTCCCGAATCGCCGGATGCCGCGCAATCCGTCGCATGGCCTGTTCAAGCAGGGTTTTTCCCGGCTCGATTCGATGCCAGGGAGAAGCGCCGGAGGGATGAGGCAGGGGAATGCAATCGGCATGGTGCCCTTCGAAGTTGATCGAAAAGCTTTGTCCAACCATCTCTTCCAGTCCGGCGGAAGGAAGAAATTGCGCGATGGCCAGCTTGCCCACCGGAAGAACCAGCTGCGGTCGCAACAAAGCAAACTCACGCGTCAGCCATCGGTGGCAGCTTGCGATCTCGCCCCTGTCCGGAACCCGATCGCCTCCGGTTTCTTTTTTCCCCGGAAAACAACGGCAGACCGCGGCAAAATAGATCCGGTCCCGTGTCTCATCCTCGGTCCAACCCAGTGAATCGTGAAACCATCTGAACAAAGTTTTCCCAGCCGTCCATGCAAAGGGCCGGCCTAATTTCGGTTCCTTGTCTCCCGGAGCCTGCCCGATCAGAACCACCCGACTCATGACCGGCCGGCCAACCACCGGAGGTCGATGCATGTCCGGACAGACTCTACAAGCCAACAAGCCGCGCAGATGCTCGCTAATCAATGAGGGCACTAGAGACGACATCACAGTGACCAATAACCAGGACCACATCGCGGCCAGCCGGCAAAAGAAAAAGGCGGATCCTTTCGGATCCGCCTGAAAATTCAGTTCGCTGATGCGAAGGTTCGATTAGTAGCGACCGCCGCCACCGCCGCCGCCGTAGCCACCACCGCCGCCGCCGCGTCCACCGCGACCGCCGCCGTAACCGCCACGACCACCACCGCCGCCGCCACCAAAACCGCCACGGCCACCACCGCCAAAACCACCACCTGGACGCTCTTCCTTCGGACGAGCTTCATTGACGGTGAGGGCACGGCCACCGAGTTCGGTGCCGTTCATTTTTTCGGTAGCGAGCTTGGCTTCGTCAGCCGAACCCATGGTAACGAAAGCGAAACCGCGCGGACGACCGGTCATTTTGTCCATCGCGACATAGAGATCGGTGACTGAACCGAATTGGCTGAAAGCCGAGCGCAGCTCGTCTTCGGTGGTGTTGAACGACAGATTTCCAACGTAGAGTTTGGAATTGCTCATGTAATAAATCGTAGATCCTTCGCTATCTGCCAGTCCGTTCCCACCGTGGGTTTCGAAATCATCACTTAAGCCTGACGCTCAGCCTACGACTCACCAGATCCTGTCATCTAAACGCTATCTCTAACGAGGTGATCAGGAACATCCAAGGAAGAGTCAAACGCAAGGCTATTTTGGAAAGGGCGTGGGCAGCTACACGAAGAGCTTGCGAATATCCGTTTTGGTTCGCACTGAATTCAAATGATTCTCCAAAAGACCCAGAGCTGAGTCTTTTGAAGTCCCCCAAAATAGTGTGGATTTTTCTTTTTCTTGTATTGACGAAATTTTGGTTGATTCAAATTATTTAAAACGAACGTTCGATTTGTTTATGGCTAATTCTCGCATCGACACGCGAAATCGAATTTTAGAGGCGGCAACACAGCATTTTTCCTCTTACGGCTATCACGGTGCATCAATCCGCGAAATTACCAAGTCCGCGCAGGTAAACTTGGCTGCGATTAATTATCACTTCTCGTCCAAAGACATCCTTTACTGCGCCGTGCTTGAGACGGCTTTTGAGCCTATTAACAAAATAAGGATCAGGAAATTAGAGAACGCCGCTGCACTCTCCGTGGATTCGCCCATTCCACTGGCCCTTGTATTTCAAATATTCTCCGAACCCCTATTTGAGCTGGGTAGCGAATCGATTCCGCCAGGCAGTTATTCCGCGCGATTAATCGGACGAAGTATGACTGAACCCCTGGCGTTTGTACAAATATTTCTGGCCAAGGAACAAAGACCGATTACGAACCGTTTCGTTCAAGCGATCCGTCCTCACGTTCCCAGAATGAATGCGTCGGAATTCATGTGGCGCTTGAGTTTTATTGTAGGGGCAATGCATCACACACTGGCAACCATGCACTGCATGCAGGACCTGACGCAGGGCATTTGTGGAAACAACGATGTGCGGCAAACCAGCGCACACTTTGTTCAATTTGCTGTAAATACAATCCAAGCGCCGACTACTCCCGATTGATTGAACTAAGGGCGTCTCGAGCGACCTATTTCCACTACCCTTTGCGGTTTAGCATATTTGGGATGCAAACAGTCATATCCTACACGGCATCTAATACGTGGACTGCGTCAATTTTCTAGAATTCATAGTCATCGGGTGGGACTTGCACTGTGATGAAAACTGAATTTCGTCCGGATTACGGCTCGAGGTACTGACCATACGCTCGGCTGTGGTAATCTGGGGTGCCGGTTTATGCCGGCTCCCTTAAGAATACACTTAGGAACAACTTGCTTCTTCAGCTCTCTGAGGAGGCGTCGAAATACCAAGCAAAATGATCGCGGCAGTAACAGTTCTCGCATTGATATCTCTTCTCGTGGCTACCGATTCGGAGCCAACGGGTTCGGATATTCCTAAATTTACCCCGCCGCCTTTGCGGCCGGCGAAAAGGGTAGCGGACAAGAACAAGGATATTCCAGAGGCAACCCGGTTGGCGGCTTAAGCGACACGCGAGTCGCAGCGTCGGGCATCCGCAAAGACGGGTGAACCGTAGTGATCGGCAGATTTCGGCCAGGTACTTTGGAATTTCTCCAAAGCACTTTCAAAACTCATTGGCCGGGTTCGCCAGCTGTGATCACTTCGAAACCAAATCGGCGCCGATTTTTCTCCTCCCTTCTGCAGTGGGTGGATGCGGACTATTCCCCGGAGACCGCCGATGAAATCCGCGCGCAACCTGACGGCGTGAATTGGGTGCGTTGCATTCCCTTTGTTCTGCTGCACCTCGGTTGTTTCGGCGTCATTTGGACCGGCGGAAGTTGGTTTACCGTAACTGTTGCCGCAGCACTTTATTTCACGCGGATGTTCGCGGTCACCGGGATTTATCACCGGTACTTTTCCCACAAGAGCTATAGCACCTCCCGATTTGGACAGTTTCTGCTCGCTCTCTTTGGCGCCACCTGTGTTCAGCGCGGGCCGTTGTGGTGGGCCTATCATCATCGTCATCACCACCAGCATTCCGACGATGCCGCGGACGCCCATTCACCACATATCCATGGCTTTTGGTGGTCGCATATCGGCTGGATTACCAGCCGGAGAAATTTTCCCACCGACTACGCGAAGGTTCGCGATCTCGCACGCTATCCGGAACTGGTTTTTCTGAATCGCTTCGACGTGCTGGTGCCGATGCTCTTTGCCGCCGGTTTATTTGGTGCCGGCCAGTTTCTGGCTCATTTCGCACCCTCATTGCACACGACCGGCGCACAGATGCTCGTGTGGGGATTTTTTATCAGCACCACGGTGCTTTTTCACGGCACATCCTGTATCAATTCGCTCGCCCATTTGATGGGAAAACGCCGCTTCGAGACGGACGATGATTCCCGCAACAGTTTTATTCTTTCGCTGATCACGTTGGGGGAAGGCTGGCATAACAACCACCACCGATACATGACGGCCACGCGGCAAGGTTTCTATTGGTGGGAAATCGATATCACTTACTACCTCTTGAAAGGCCTGTCGCTCACCGGTTTTATTTGGGATCTTAAAGGCGTTCCCGCCTCGATCTACCGGGAAGCGGAGGAGCGCAATCACCGCAACTCCATCGCACGGTTTTCCATGGCGACCGTACAGGACGAACTTCACTCGCTGAAACGCGTCGTGCCCACGGCAGCCGCGCTTGCCATCGTCACGGTAAATCCCCCCGCAGCTGTTCCACAACCTCTCGCCCACCACCCGGACACACCGCCCGCCTCGCAGTCGCAATCCTAGAAAACGCGACTCAAACCTTCATGCCCACCATTGCCATTATCGGGACCGGCATCGCCGGCATGGGATGCGCTCACTTCCTGCAACGGCGTTTTAACGTCACTCTCTTCGAGCAAAACGACTATACGGGTGGCCACACCAACACGGTGACCGTTTCGGAAATCGGCAGCGGAAAGTCCCTGCCCATCGACACCGGGTTCATGGTTTTCAATTACAAAACCTACCCACATCTCACGCGTCTGTTCAAACAACTCAATGTCCCGGTCAAAAAGACCGACATGTCCTTCAGCGTCCGCCATGCCGACAGCGGAATCGAGTATTGCGGCTCCTCGTTGAACCACTTGTTCGCCCAGCGCCGGAACCTCTTTCGCCCGCGCTTCATCCGCATGCTGCTGGCGATCGACCGCTTCAACCGCGAAGCGCTTGAGGCATTGAGCAATCCCGCATGGTCTTCGCTGACGCTCGGCGAATACGTTCGCACCCGCAATTACGGCGAGGATTTTTTTAATCTCTATCTCGTGCCGATGAGTTCCGCCGTGTGGTCCACTCCGCCGGAAAAAATGTTGGGGTTTCCCGCCACTACCCTCCTGCGCTTCTTTCACAATCACGGCTTTCTCGGCCTCCACACGCAGCACCAATGGTGGACCGTCGACGGCGGCGCCAGGGAATACGTAAAACGCCTCATCGCTCCCTGGCGGAATCGCATTCGCCATAACGCCAAAATCGTTCGCGTTCAACGAACGGTGGCCGGTGGTGGTGTCGCGCTCACCGACATCCACGGCTCGAATCACCGTTTCGATCACGTCATCCTCGCCTGCCACGCAGACCAAGCCTTGCAGCTGCTGGTTGATCCAACGGGCGACGAAACACGTCTGCTCAGTGAATTCCTATACCAACCAAATGTCGCCACGCTCCATACCGACGAATCAGTAATGCCCCGCACAAAACTGGCTTGGTCCGCGTGGAATTATTCAATCAATCGAATCACCGCCAATGATAGTGAGCCGGCCACGCACTATTGGATGAACCGGCTGCAGGGGATTTCCGACCGGGAAAACCACTTCGTATCGATCAACGGCGCCAAAAACATCGCACCCCAGCGTATCCTCAAAACGATTCGTTACGAGCATCCGCTCTTCAGTCGGGGTGCCGTTCACGCCCAGGCGGAAATCCCGCAACTCAACCGCACGGCCCAGGAAAAAACCAAAACCTATTTCGCCGGGGCCTGGCAGCGATACGGTTTTCACGAAGACGGCCTCCTTTCGGCCGTTAATCTCAGCCAGCTGTTGTTAAACCGCGATCCTTGGGCTGAAAACGGACCAGACTAACCTGCGATAAACTTAAATTCGGGGCATCTCGCGGGCATCGCTGTCCGTAGTAGGTACAGAGTGAACTCCTGTGTCTACGAATGCCGCGTCATGCACCACCGGTTCGCGCCCAAAACGCACCGGTTTGACCATCGGATATTCATGTTCGCGATCGATCTGGACGAATTGGACCCACTGAATCGCAAGCTGCGTTTCTTTTCCGTCGACCGGGCCAACGTTTACGCCCTCCGCCAGCGGGATTTCTTTCCCACCGATCAACCGATTCACCCACGGGTCCACGAGGCACAGCTTGAGGTGGCCGCGAAACCCGCTGCATCCTCCCTCAAATCACGCGTAGTCGCCTACCTCGCCGAACACGGCATCGATCTGACCGGTGGCCGGGTAATGCTCATCACCCTTCCGCGGGTATTCGGATATCTCTTTAATCCGGTATCGTTTTATTTCTGCTTTGATCGCTGCGGGGTACCGGTCGCCGCCATTGCCGAGGTCACCAATACCTTCCGCGAGATGAAACCGTTTGTACTCGGTCCGAACACGCGCCTGGAAAAAAGTTCGGGAACCGGTTTCTCGCTGCGCGTGCCGAAATATTTCTACGTGTCTCCTTTCACCGACATGGATGTGTCGTTCGATTTCATGCTGCATACGCCCGGAGAAAAGCTGTCCGTGCAGATCGATGACTACGAGGCCGGGCAACGAACCCTCACAAGTGTCCTGACCGGGCAGCAGCGCCCACTCAGCGACGCGAGACTCGTCTGGTATTCGGTGAAATACCCGATGATCACCTTGCGCATCATCACCCTGATCCACTGGCATGCGTTGCTGCTTTATCTGAAAAAAATCCCGTGGTTCGCCAAGGCCGCGCGGCCCGAAGCCCAACGCGATCTCTACCGTCCGCATATTTCTATCGCCCACCCGCCCAAAGCATGAACTCACCGCTTGAAACCATCGCCACGCCCGTGGACCTCGTTCCCGTCACCGCGCCCGCCTCCGGATCGTTTCTCCAGCGCGCCGTGTTGGGCACGTTTGCCGCGATGAAGCGCGGTCGCCTCCGCCTGGAACTGCCCAACGGCGCCGTTCGCGATTTCGGGGAACCCGAGGTTGCAACGAAAACTGTCGCTCCCGGAGTGAGCAACACCGCCTTCATTCGCGTGCGGAGGGAGGTTTTTTTCAGCAAGAGTGCGCTCTACGGTGACATCGGTTTCGCTGAATCCTACATCGACGGTGACTGGGAAACCCCTGACCTGAATTCGGTGCTGGGTTGGTTTCTGCTCAATATCGAACACGCTCCCACACTCTCAGGCTCGCAGAAGGCAAAATCCTTCGCCGTAAATCTCCTTCGTGCCGGCAACCGCCTCGGTCATTTGCTGCGGCCCAACACCCGGGCCAAGGCCCAGGAAAACATCCGGGCGCACTACGATCTCTCGAATGAATTTTTCTCCCTCTGGCTCGATCCATCGATGATGTACTCGGGAGCGCTTTGGAACGGAGTCGAAACGCTGGAGCAGGCACAGACTGCCAAGAACGACGCGTTGTGCAAAAAGCTTCATCTCAAGGCTACGGATCATGTGCTCGAAATCGGGAGCGGCTGGGGTGGCTGGAGTCTCCACGCGGCACGCAATTACGGCTGCCGGATTACCACGCTGACCATTTCCCAACAGCAGTATGAGCTCGCCTCACAACGAATCGCTGCGGCCGGTTTAAGCGACCGGGTGGAAGTGTGCCTCCAGGATTACCGCGATATCACCGGACAATTCGACAAGATCGTCTCGATCGAAATGCTTGAGGCGGTCGGCCACCAATATCTCGCCGACTACGCCGCGGTCTGCGGTCGTGTGCTGAAGCCGGACGGATTGATCGCCCTTCAATTCATCACGTGCCCTGATTCGCGGTACGATCAATTCCGCAATGGCGTCGACTTTATCCAAAAACACATTTTCCCGGGCTCGTTGCTACTTTCCATCAACCGGCTCAACACGCTGTTCGCGGAGAAAGGCGGTTTCGTGCTGCACGGACTCGAGGATATGGGCCGCGACTACGTGCGCACGCTTCGTTCGTGGCGCGAGCTGTTCCACACGAAACTCGATCGGGTGCGCGCACTCGGTTTCGACGAACGATTCATCCGGAAGTGGGACTACTACTTCCATTACTGCGAAACGGCCTTCTCGATGCGCAACATCTCTGTGGTCCAGACCGTCCACACCCGGCCGAACAATCTCTCATTCTGAAATCCCCGTGATTTGGTTTTTGCGCATTTTCTTTGGCGTGGTACTGGCTTCGATGCTGGCGGTGACGACGTGGGCGAGCCTGCAGGTTTCGGTTTTCGCCATCCCGCGTTCGGTCGGCGGGCATCCCTGGTTTATCGCCACGCTTTTCGATACCTACTGGGCGTTTTTCACTTTCTATCTTTGGCTCGCCTACAAGGAGGCGGCGTGGTTCCCCAACATCCTATGGTTTGTCACCATCGTACTGCTGGGAAACATCGCCATGGCGATCTATTGTCTGATCCAGCTTTTTCGAGTCGCTTCAACTGAGTCCCTTGAAAACATACTCGTGCGCAAACCGGATTCGCGGCCGGTAGCGTGGTGGATTTCCGCGGTACTCCTCGCCGTCAGTGGCGGACTCGAGCGT
>JBEHXD010000103.1:0-12211 GCA_048498875.1 Verrucomicrobiota bacterium | reverse complement strand
GCGCGCCAGTGCCAGGGCGCATTCTCCGTCTCCTGCGGGTATCACCGTGAAACTTCCCGCCCGCGGCGAAAACGTCCGGCGGGCAACAAAATAGCGTCCGCCTTCAATGTAGTTTTTAAATTCACGATCCATGGCGGAAAAATCTTTTTTGAAAGCGGTTTTGAAAGCGTTGTCCGGATGAATGCCGCTGCGCAAAAGGCGCACGTAGTCGTTGTACTCCTTCCGCTGCCGGTTGTGTTCGCCAAACAGCAGCAAATGAACGAACGCCCACGATTCCGCATAAAACAAGCCGGTGCGCCGCGTCTCGTTAAAGAGCGGATCCGAATGCGATACGCTCAACAGTTTTTCCAGCGGCATGGGCTGCAACACGCGGATCGCGTCGACATGCTCGTTGATGGGCTGGCCCCATTCGCGCCGGTTTTTCGTGACCGAAAAAGTGGAGAACACCTCGGCGAGGCCCTCCTCCAGCCAGGGGGGATTGATATATTCGCTGCCGCTCAAGTACCAGTGAACCCCCTCGTGAAACACGGTGCGACGGACATCACCATCCAGCCGTGTCCCCGCCAGCCCAAAAACCGCCCACCCTTCCTGTCGCGAAAAAAAACCAGCCACATCCCATGGTTTGCCGTCGGGTCGCTGCGGACGAAAAGGCCTGAATTGTTTGGGCTGGGCAAACATCACGATTGTCAAAGGTGGCAGACGCCGCACATCAACCGTGAGGACTTCGTCCAAAGAATCGATGAATTGCTGAAATTCCACGGCCGTTTGCAGCGTATCCGCGCTTTTGGCGGAACTATAAAGAGTGAAGCGTGGAGCCACGACCTTCACCCAGTGCTCGGAGGTGGCAGCGGCTGCGTTCGGGGAAATCAATCCCAGGCCGGCCACGATCGAACCCGCGTGCAAAATCCAAATCAAAAAAATTCTCTGTGCACCTCCGGCCCGATGTTTCATCCCGTCAGGTTGCTTGCTTCACGATTCAAAGCCAACCGCTTTGATTAGCGCCTTATCAACCACGCGGCCACCGGCAAATCCTGCCCATTTGCCTGTTACTTTCGCTGCGTCGCGACCCAGGCTTTGATTCTTTCCTCGAGCGTGCTGAGAGGAACCGCCCCATAATGCAGCACCTCGTCGTGAAAGGCGCGCACATCGAAATTCTTCCCCAGTTCACGCACCGCATAGGCGCGAAGCTCCTTGATTTTCATTTCGCCCAGCTTGTAAGCCAGCGCCTGCCCCGGCCAGACGATGTAGCGATCTACTTCCACGATGATGTCGTGCTCCGACTTGCCGGAGTTTTCCTTGAAATACTGAATCGCCTGGTCGCGCGACCAGCCCAGAGAATGAATGCCCGTGTCCAGCACGAGACGAATGGCCCGCCACATTTCAAACGTGAGCTGGCCAAATTTGTCATAGGGATCGGTATAAAAACCCATTTCCTCGCCCAGGCTTTCCGAGTAGAGCCCCCAGCCTTCGACGAAGGCCGTGTACCCGCCGTAACGACGGAAATCAGGCAGGTCGCCCAATTCCTCCGCGAGTGAAAGCTGCAGGTGATGCCCCGGCACTGCCTCATGCAAAGTCAGGGGTTGCATTTCCCACTTGGGCCGCGTGTTCAGGGCGTAGGTGTTCGCGAAGAAATATCCCGGACGCCCCGTCTTCGCCGCACCCTGATAATAGTAAGCCGTGGTCTGTGATTTCTCGGAGTAGCTGGGAACCGGAAGCACACCATAGGTCAGCCGCGGAAGGGTCTTGAACAATTTCGGCAGCTGGGGATCCGCCCGTTTGGCGATATCGCGATAGGCCCGCAGCAGGTCCTCCTTGTCGGTGAAAAAGAATCTCGGTTCCGTGCGCAGAAACACGAAAAACTCTGCGAGCGTTCCTTTGAACCCCGTCTGATCCTTTACCTTTTCCATTTCGGCCTTGATGCGTTTCACCTCGGCGAGGCCAAGATCATGAATCTGCTGCGCGGTCAGGCTGGTGGAAGTCTGGGTCTTGATATTCCAGGCGTACCAGGCCGCGCCGTTGGGCAGAGCCGACGCCGCGATGGTGGTGCGGGCCGCCGGCAGGTATTTTTTAGCAAGATACGCTTCCAAACGCAGGTAGGCCGGACGAACCTCTTCCCGATAAATTTTTGCCGCGTCCGCCCGCAGGCGTATCGCATCCTCCCCTGACACGGTCGGAGGAAGATCATTGAAGCCCACCAGCAAACCACTTTTGAACGGGTCCTCGGGAACCAGGTCCGCCACCTGCTGCGGTACATCGCGCAACGTGACCTGCGGTGGCGTCACTCCCTGACGAACGCCTTCCTCCAACAGAGCGGTTACCTTTTCGATCTGCGCAGGCAACATCCGCAGCCGCGCCAGATGGTTTTCCAACTGCCCGGCGGTCGAATTGGGCATGGCGCTGAAAAGTTGCGGCGCGTCCTGTTGGATTCCGCCGAGCTGGGTCACCTGCAAAAATTCGGTGGGGAATTTTATCCCTTCGTGCTCCTCCTCGGCGAAGCGTTTGAAAAGATCGTAGTTGATCTGGTCCGTCGGATTCAGCGCGGAACGGTCGATGGTCGCCAGCACCTTGAGGGGACGTTCCGTGAGTCCCTTGCGTTCGGCGATCGCACCGGGCGACAAATCCGTCCACCGGTTGTCGTAGCCCGCCACCCCGATATCCGTCGCGAATTCGGGCGTGGCATTCAGCGTATATTCCCAATCCACCTTGAAAAGTTGCTGCAACCGGTCGGCCTCGGGTGCCTTGCCCTTCGAATCGACGACCGCCTGGTACAGCGGACCAAAATCGTCTGCCCGAACCGAAACCAGAAAAACAACCGCAACCGCGAATGCCGCGCCGAGAAAACGAAGTTTGCTACGCATGGCGCAGCATGGTTTGCATTTATGACACGAGCGCAACCCAGCAATGGCCAAACCCATCAACCTCATCGTCGCCTGCACGGAAAATCGCGTCATCGGACGCGATGGACTCCTTCCCTTCGACATTCCCGAGGATAAAATCTGGTTTCAGGAAAAGACCGCGGGCAAAACCGTCGTGCTCGGGAGAAAATCGTTCGAGCGATGGAAAAAGGCCGGAGCCGACCGCAGGATTCCGGTGGTGGTGAGCAGCGATCAATCACTCGCCTCGCCCGGGGTTCACGTTGCCCCCACCGTGTCCTCCGCGCTCGCCCTGGCCCAAACGTTGCCCGGTGAAATCATGGTTTGCGGAGGACAGCGAATCTACGAGGAAACGCTGCCGCTGGCGGATCGACTTTATCTCACGCTGGTTCACACCGAGGCGGGCGGCGACCGATGGTTTCCCGAGTGGCGCGATCAGCCGTGGCGGGAAGTCTCGCGGCGCGAAGCCGGTGACGCCAATTTTCGTTACACCTTCCTGATCCTGGAAAAATAATTCCCTGAAGCGTTTCAAAAACTGTAGCTGGGGGCGCTGACCCCGGAGTTCTGGATTTCTCTCCCGGACCGGGGTCAGCGCCCCCGGCTACAGTCGAGTTGTCCGGCTACACAATCATTCGAAACGCTCTAGCCCCGAAGCGCGACGTGCGCGGCGGCAGTCGCGATGTATTTTTCCGCCCACGGCTTCAGTCCGTTCTGTTCGGCCTCGGTCAGGGGCCGGATCACTTTTGCCGGCGAACCAAAAATCATGGATCCGGGCGGAGCGACGAAATGCTGTTTCACGAGCGAATTGGCGCCGACAATGCAGCGATCCCCGATCTTCGCCCCGTCGAGAACCGTCGCCCCCATGCCGATCAGGCACTCGTCGCCAATGTCGCACGCATGAATGATCGCACTGTGGCCAATCGTACAATAGCGCCCAATTCTTACGCCGAGATCATCGGCGAGATGCACGACCGCGAGATCCTGGATGTTCGTGCCCTCTCCGATTTCGATGAAGTTGATGTCCCCGCGCAACACCGCGCCATACCACACGCTGCTTTTGGGGCCCAGTGTGACATCGCCGATGACCGTCGCATTGCCGGCGACGAAGGCCGCCCGGCCAATGTCCGGTTTCTTTCCCAAATGACGCGCCAGCCGATCGTGGATGTCCATTCAGGAAACGCTGCACCGGCTTGGCCGCGCCGCAAGTGCGGACATTCTCCCGATCAACGCCACAACCGGCGGCTTATTTGATCCGTGGCCGCATTTTACCGCCGGCAAACCACACGAGAAGTCCGAGACCACACAAAATCGCGGTCATCGCACCGGCGACGACTGCGCCTAACATCAAAAAGGAATCGATCAGGTGTATCGACATGACGAAAGCAGTTGGTTGAGCTTTCAGACGCGTCGATCAGAAATTGGTTTCTGACTATTTATTGGTGGATACACTGGGGAGTTGACCCCAGCGAATTCGTCCCCGAAACGTTCCGCCCAACCCGGCGTTCGTCTATTTTTCCTTTGAGTAAGGAACCCCGATCGCACGCGGCGCGACCGCCCGGCCCACGAATCCCGCCAGCAGCAGGACGGTCAGCACATAAGGCAACGCGAGAATAAATTGTACCGGAACCACCCCGACCCCCGGCAACGACACGCCCTGCAATCGCGCGGCCAGGGCATCGGTGAAGGCAAATAACAGGCAGGCCGCGAGCGTCGGATACGGACGCCATTTCCCGAAAATCAAGGCGGCCAGCGCCAGATACCCTTTCCCCGCGGTCATGTCGCGAACGAAGCCCGAACTCGCCGCCACCGAAAGATAAGTTCCCGCCACGCCACACAACGCACCCGAAATGAGCACCGCCTGATAGCGAAGTGCGATGACGGAAATGCCCGCTGTATCGACAGCGAGGGGATTTTCGCCGACCGCCCGCAAACGCAGTCCGAAGCGGGTGCGATACAAAACCCACGCCGCCACCGGTACGAGCAGCGCTGCAAAATAAACCACCAGGTTGTGACCGCTCAACAATTCCGCATAGAGCAACCCGGGAAACGGAGCTTCGCGCGCCGTGTCCGCCCACGGCCACACAATGGCCGTGAACCGCTGGCCGGCGGCATCGAGCTGCGGGGTTTGTCCGCCGAGATTGAACCACGCGAGCGCCAAAGTCGGCCCGAGTCCGCCCACCATGATATTTACCGCCATGGCCGCCACCACCTGGTTGCCGCGATAGGTGACACAGGCAATCCCGAGCAAAAGAGCCAGCAGCGTGGCCGTCACCACGCCGGCCGCGAGGCCCAGCCACGCCGAACCGCTCACCGCCGAAACTGCTGCCGCGGCAAACGCCGCACCCAGCATTTTTCCCTCGAGACCCAGATCAATGATGCCCGACCGCTCGGAAAACATGCCCGCCAAGGCAGCCAGCAAGAGCGGGGTCGCCACCCGGATGGTAGCCGCCAGCAGCAGGACGATGAGCGTGTAGGTTTCCATCACGCTTTGCGCACGGGCGTTTCGGTTCGACGGCCAATCAGTGCGGTCAAGGGCTGGCGGAACAAATTCTCCAGTGCCCCGCACGAGAGAATCACGAGCCCCTGGATCACCACCACCATGTCGCGGTTGATGCGCGGCATATCAAAGGTGAGCTGTGAGCCACCCTGGTAAAGCGCACCGAACAAAATCGCTGCCAGAAAAATTCCCACCGGATGATTGCGTCCCATCAACGCGACCGCGATGCCCACAAATCCTGCGCCGCCCGGGAAATCGATCAGGATCCGGTGTTGTGATCCCATCAGCTCGTTCAGTCCGAGACAGCCGGCCAGCGCGCCGGAAAGCACCATGGCCATCACCGTGACCCGCGAAGGGGAAATGCCCGCGTATATCGCGGCCTCGTGATTTTGTCCCACCACCCGCAGTGCATAGCCCCAGCGCGTGCGCCAGACAAACAGCCAGACAAAGATCGATGCCAGCATCGCCAGGACAAAAGCGAAGTTCAAAGGCGTGGAGGCAAAATTGAGACCGACGCGAGCCAGCATTTCGTGCGCCAAGGGCATCCACGTACCTGAGGCAAACTCGCGCGTCTCGGGCGATTGCTGGCCGGGCTTAATCAAAACATTCACCAGCAGATACGTCATCAAGGCCGAAGCGATGAAGTTGAACATGATCGTCGTGATCACAACGTGGCTCCCCCGCTTCGCCTGCAGCCAGCCAGGCAGAAAAGCCCACGCGGCGCCAAAGCCCGCGCCACCTGCAACAGCCAGGGGAAGCACCGCCCAAAACGGCCAGTGGCCCAGCCACAGGCAGATCAAGCCCGAGCCCAGACCGCCGACATAGGCCTGCCCTTCGCCGCCGATATTAAAAAGCCCGGCGTGAAACGCCACGGCCACCGCCAGTCCGGTGAAAATAAAATTGGTCGCATAGAACAGCGAGTAACCAATGGAATCCTGCGAACCGAAGGCTCCGTCGAGCATCAACTTCATGGCCGCCACCGGACTTTCGCCCAACAACGCAATGATTCCCGCGGAAATCAGCAACGCCGCCACCAGACCGACCAGAGGCAGTAAAATCAAATCGGCCCACCGGGGCAGTTGTTTGGCGTTGCTCATCGCGAATGAATCCGGTCGTCACTCATGCGCGGCACTTTTCACTCCCGCCATCAGCAGGCCGATTTTTTCCTCGGTTGCCTCCGCCCGGGAAAGTTCACCAACGATTTCCCCCCCCGCCATCACGAGGATGCGATCCGCCAAACCCAGGATTTCATCGAGTTCGACCGACACCAGCAGCACGCCCTTGCCCGCGTCACGCAAGGCGACCAGCCGCTGGTGAATGAATTCAATCGCGCCGATGTCCACCCCGCGCGTCGGCTGCCCCACCAGCAGCACCTTGGGATCGCAATCCACCTCGCGGGCGATGACCAGTTTCTGTTGATTCCCCCCCGAAAACGCCGAAATGCGCAGATCGGGGAGCGGAGGGCGCACATCGTAGGCGGACATCTTTTGCTGGCAGTCAGCCGTGATCGCGCCCTCGTTAAAAAAGCCGCGGCGATTAAACGCCGGGCGATCCTCATACCCCAGAATGAGATTCGCCCGGGCCGTGAAGCTGGTCACGACGCCCACGCGCAGGCGGTCTTCGGGTACGTGGGCCAGGCCGAGTGTGCGACGCGCGCGCGGATCGAAATTTTCCGCCACCAGATTGTATCCACCGAAAAAAATCTCCCCGCGCGATGGCGTTCGCATGCCCGACAACGCCTCCAGCAATTCCGACTGCCCGTTACCCGCCACCCCCGCGATGCCCACGATCTCGCCGGAATGGATTTCGAAACCCGCCTGCTTCACGCGGGCGACTCCGTGTTGATCGCGAACCTCCAGGTTTTTCACCGATAACAATGCGACGCCGGGTTTCGCCGCTGTTTTTTCCACCGTGAGCGACACGGCGCGACCCACCATTTTTTCCGCCAGCTCGCGCGCAGACGTGGTCTTGGTTGCAACCTCGGCGACCACGGCGCCCTGTCGCATGACCGTCACCCGGTCGGTAATCGCCATGATTTCGCGCAGCTTGTGCGTGACCAGAAGCACGGTTTTCCCCTGCTCCCTCAGCCGACCCAGCATTCGAAAAAACTGATCCGCTTCCCGGGGCGTGAGCACGGCCGTGGGTTCATCCAGAATCAGGATTTCTGCGCCGCGGTACAGTGCCTTCAGAATTTCGACCCGTTGCTGCAGTCCCACCGCCAGGTCGCCCACGATCGCATCGAGGGGAACCTCGAGCCCGTAATCGCGCCCCAGCCGCCCGAGCTCCGCGCGTGCCCTGGCGAGACCTTCTGCCAGCAACGCGCCTCCCTCGATGCCGAGCATCACGTTTTCCAGCACGGTGAAATTTTCCACCAGCATGAAGTGTTGGTGAACCATGCCAATGCCGGCCGTGATCGCCTGTTGCGGTGAATGGATTTCAACGGCCCGGCCATTCACCAAAATCTGTCCGGCATCCGCCCGGTGAAATCCATAAACGATGTTCATCACGGTGGATTTCCCCGCCCCGTTTTCGCCGATGAGCCCGTGAATTGATCCCGCCGCGACCGAAAAGGAGATATCCCGGTTGGCGTGCACGGAACCGAAACGCTTGTCGATCCCGCGCAACTCCAGCGCCGGCGCTCCCGCCGAAGATTGACCGGGTTCAGCACTCATCGCAAAAAACCGCCCGCGATTTCATCCGCCACCTCAGCGGGCGGACCGAATCCCGCGCTGCCATCGGGATGTCTCGTGGAAAGAGCATGAAAAATCCCGGGCTCAACCACTACGGTTTATATTCCGACACCTTGATTTTCCCGTCAATGATCCCGGATTTTGCCGCATCGAGTTTTTGCTTCATCTCTGCAGTCAGGACTGTGCGATTGAACTCATCATAGGAATAATCGACGCCCTGCTCCGCCAGTCCCAGCACCGTCTGGCCGGCTTTCCACGTGCCATTTTTTGCGTCCAAAAACGCCTTGTAGGTCGCCACGTCCACCCGCTTAACCGCGGAAGTAAGCACGCTGCCCGGATGCAAATAATCCTGATTGCTGTCACATCCGATGCTAAGGTGGCCGGCATCCTTCGCCGCCTGCATCACGCCAATTCCGGTGGCACCCGCTGCGTGAAAAATGACATCCGCCCCGCGCCCAAACTGGCTCTTCGCCAGTTCCGCGCCCTTGGTCGGATCACCCCAGGCCGCCGGCGTCGAGCCCGTCATATTTTGAAACACCTCCACCGCGGGATTCACGTATTTCGCGCCCTCCACATAGCCCAGCGCAAATTTCCGAATCAGCGGGATGTCCATGCCACCCACAAAGCCGACCTTTCCGGTCTTCGAGGCCATCGCCGCCGCCATGCCGCACAGGAACGATGACTCCTGCTCCCGAAAATTCACCGACTGGACATTGGGCAGATCCACGACGCCGTCGACCAGCGTAAACATGACGTTCGGAAATTGCCGGGCCACTTTTTCCACGGCTGAAGCCTGGGTGAACCCGATTGCGACGATGATCGTCGCGCCGCGTCGCGCCATCTGTTGCATGGCCTGCTCGCGTTGCGCCGCGTTCGTGACTTCAAATTCGCGCACCGTCACGCCGGTCTCCTTCGCAAACCGCGCGGCACCCTCCGAAGCCGATTGGTTAAACGAGCGGTCAAATTTGCCGCCAAAATCATAGACGATCGCGGGAGAGAAATCCCTGGCTGTCACTGTCACACTCACAATCACCGATGCGGCCGCCGCCAGCCAGTAAGAGATTCGATTCGAAAAAATCATGGGCAAGGAAGTGGAAAAATTGCGGAAGGACGGCCTGAGTTCAACCCCAGATGAGGAAGGATCAGTCGCAGGCCAGGCACACACTAAGCCAGCCCAAGGTGCGCAGTTCCCTCTCTCCCGCAACCCGTGTTTATGTCGATGCGATACGGGCTGAAAACTCAGATGCTCAAGGTACCAAGCTGGCGCAACGCCTCGTAAGCCGCGATGCCGGCGGAGGTCGACAGGTTGAGCGAACGCAGTTCGGCATTGGCGTGCGGAATTTTCACCCGGTTCGCATCCCCGATTTCAGCGTGCAACCAGTCCGGCGCCCCCGCCTCTTCATTGCCGAACACCAAGCCATCCCCATCTTGATAGCGCGGCGCCCAAAAACTCTGCGTCGCATGGGTGGTGAAGAGCCACAGCCTTTGCGGAGCGACAGCGCTGGTTTTAAACGCGGCCCAATCGGCGTGATGATGCACGTCCAGCGAGTACCAGTAGTCCATTCCCGCACGTTTCAGGTTCTTGTCGGTCACTTCGAAACCCAGCGGATGAATCAAGTGAAGCCGGCTGCGGGTGACCGCGCACATTCTCCCGATATTTCCGGTGTTTTGCGGAATCTGAGGGCAAAAAAGCACGATATGAACCATGGTCAAAAGGTGTGGTCAGGCGCACCCTGTCAGTCAACGATTTGAAACGGTATTCATAGGGTAAAACCTTTATAATATAGGGTGTTTTGCCACTTTACGCCCTACTGATTTTCCCTAGAACTAACATGCCTTCGTAAGCATCGAATATTTAACCAAATGTCCCCGCGCACAGACGAAAAAATTGTGGTCTTGGTGGACGATGAAATCGCTTACATCGACTTGCTTCAGCAGCTGCTGAGCGAGCATCTGGCTTGTCCAGTTCGTGGATACACGTCCCCGATGGAAGCCTTGCAAGCGCTTCCCTCGCTCAATGTCGGTTTGATCATTACGGACTATCAGATGCCCGTGATGAATGGCTTGGAATTTATCGGCGAGGTGCAGAAAAAGTATCCGGAAATTCCCGCGGTGATGATCACGGCGTACATGTTGAAATTCACCAAGACGGAATTGGACAAAGTCCCCGCACTAAAAGCGGTGGTGCGAAAACCCTTTAAGTGGAAGACGCTCGCAGAGCATGTCGTCAAGTATTGGCCCGACATGCGGCCACCCGCAGTGATCGGCTCAGGTGCGCCGTTTGCGCAGAGTTAAGCCTTTGTTGTCGGCGCGGAGCAGGTGAATCGTGGAATCGAGCTTGTGCGCAGCAAATGCGCCGGCCATCGCCTTGCCCACTTTGCTGGCGACGCGAGGACGAGCCACACAAAGCACGCTGGAACCGCTGCCGCTCAACCACCCCGTCAACGCACCCGCGGCGATGCCCGCGTCGATGGCTGATTTTGCGCCGGGAATAAGCGGCAGCCGGTAGGGTTCGTGGAGAAAATCACAGACGGCGTCGCGCAACCGGTCGTATTCGCCGGACAGCATCGCGGCGACGACGTAAGCGGCACTGTTCACGCTCTTGATCGCATCAAAATAAGGCAGCTCCTTGGGCAGGATTCCCCGCGCTTTTTTCGTTTCCAATTCCTGATCGGGCGAAACGACCACAAACACCAGGTCGCTGCCGATCGGCTTGCGCAACACGCCCAGCAATTCGCCCGTGTGCGGATCGCAGCGCGCCACGCAAAAACCACCGATCACCGCCGGCGTGGCGTTATCGGGATGCCCCTCGAGTTGGGTGACAAGCGAACAAAGATCATCGCGCGTCAGCTTTGCCCCGGACATTTCGTTGAGCGCGGCAACAACACCCGCGCGCAAGGTAACGCTTGAACCCAGTCCGCGGGACATGGGCACGTCACCTTCGATCTGCAGGGTGAAGCCAAACTCCTCAACACCGGCGCGGACGAAGAACAACTGCGCGGCTTCGTCAGCCATGTTGAGGCCCGCCACATCCGCGTCGGTCGCCGCGCGGGCGCCACGCCAGTCACCACGGGTCAGCGTGATGTTGTTGTAGATGTCGAGGGCGAGACCGAGGGTGTCAAAACCGGCACCGCAATTGGACGTGCTGCCAGGGACGCGCACCGTGGTTTGGTTGGGGAGTTTCTTCTTCATCGGCGAAATTTAAGGGCTTTGCGTGCCTCCATTTGCTGCTCACGCTTTTTGACATCGGCCCGCTTGTCGAACTGCTTTTTGCCGGTGGCGGTCGCAATTTCCACTTTCACCAGCGCGTCTTTGAAATACATGCGGAGCGCCACGATCGCCTGGCCGCCGGTTTCGACCGCAATGTGCAGCTTGCGAATCTCGCTTTCATGCAAAAGCAACTGCCGCACCCGACGCGGTGAATGCTGCGAAAGTCCGCCGTGGGAATATTCCTGAATAAACGCGCCGTAGAGCCATACCCCGCCCTTCTCGACCCGCGCAAACGCATCGGTGATCTGCGCCTTTCCCGCGCGAATGGACTTCACCTCCGTCCCGACCAGCTTGATGCCGGCCTCAAACTTGTCGTGGACGAAATAGTCCCGCAGTGCCTTGGAGTTCCGGAACTCGGTATAGCGGGCGGGATCGTGTGACTTGGCGGCCATGGGCGGAAAGTAATCATTCGCGGTGAACCGCAAGGACACAAACAAAAGAAGCGAGGCCAGGGCCTCGCTTCGCAATTACGGGAATACGTCCCGTGACGAACGGCTTAAGCCGTATGCAGCTCAAAACTGATCTTGCCTTCGATCACCTCGCGCAAGGCGATATCTTCGGGGCTGAGTTTTTCCAGTGACTCCACCAGAGGGCGGCTGCCCCGGCGCAGTTGTTTGACGCGACGGGAAATCACGTTGATCAAAATATTGGGATCGGAAATGACCTTCTGGGCTTCGCGAATATATTCGTCTCTCATGGTTACGGGCGGAAAAGTTGGAACGGATAGACCTACGCCGGCGCCAAGGTGCGTCAAGGGCTAATTCCACGCAAAACCGCGCCGATTTAGGCTTTCCCAACGCCCTCTGGCGTGGGTAGAAAGAATCATGTTCGTCGCATGGACCACCACCAGCCTGCGAACCGACGCCGAACGACTGGCCCGG
>JBEHXD010000102.1:0-12213 GCA_048498875.1 Verrucomicrobiota bacterium | reverse complement strand
ATGCGGGCCACGGCGATCAAGGAGGCGTGGGAAAGCCAGAAGGTGCTCAGGGAGGTTCACATTTAGCTCCAAACCTACGGGGTCACCACTTCGCAGTGTGTCCGCATCGTCGACAAGTTCGGCCCGGCCGCCCGGCAGATCATCACCGATGAACCTTACCGCATGGCGCGCGAAATCGATGGCATCGGTTTCAAAACCGCCGATCGGATCGCGATCAATCTCGGCTACGCCAACGACGCTCCTCCCCGTCTCGACGCTGGATTAATCTACGCCCTCGAAACGCTGCAGGAGGAGGGTCACACCGCATTTCTGCAGGACGACCTCATCACCCACGCCGCCGCCCTGCTCGAAACATCCACGGAATTTATCACCGCGCGCATCGAGGCGCTCGTCGGCAAAAAGGATCTGATCCGTCATTCCACCGGCCACATCCAGCTTCCCGCCAACGAGCGTTCAGAGACCAAAATCGCCCAGGCCGTGCAGCGTCTCAACTCCGTGCCATCCGGACTGCCGGTCATCAAGATCGATGCAGCGGTCAACTGGGCCCAGGAAAAAGCCGGCTTCGAGTTCCACGAACTGCAATCCGCCGCGATCAAAAATTCACTCGCACACAAAACCACCATCCTCACGGGCGGCCCGGGCACGGGAAAAACCACCATCCTTCGCGCGCTCGTCGAAATCCTCAAGGCGAAGAAGGTCCGCGTCACCCTGGCCGCCCCGACCGGACGCGCCGCCCAGCGGCTTTCCGGCACCACCGGCGGATTTGCCTCCACGATTCACCGCCTGCTCAAATTCGAAAACGGCAGCTTCACGGTCAACGAGAGCCATCCGCTCGCCACGGATTTTCTCATCGTGGACGAAGCTTCGATGCTCGACTCGCGCCTCGCCGCCGCGCTGATGCAGGCCGTGCCCATCCGCGCCCACCTGCTTCTCGTCGGCGATACCGACCAGCTTCCGAGCGTCGGCGCGGGCAATGTGCTGAAAGACCTGATCGCGACCGAACGCATGCCGGTCACCCGGCTTTCGTTTGTCTACCGGCAAAAGGAGGAAAGCCTCATCGTCACCACCGCGCACGCCATCAACGGAGGCGAGGCGCGTCCGCCACCCATCGTCGATGCCGTGGAAAAAGCCCAGTCGTGGAGCGACCTCAATTTCATCTCCGCCACCGGCGCCGACGACTGCCTCGCCAAGGTCATCGAGCTTTGCACAAAATTTATTCCCCAACACTTAAAGTGGTTCGATCCCGTCGCCGACGTGCAAATCCTCGCGCCCATGCACAAGGGTGTCGCCGGCGTCGGCAATCTCAACGCGCAGCTCCAGGCCGCGATCAATCCCAGCCAGAAGGGATTGCGGGCGATCAGCGGAGAGTATCGCCCGGGCGACAAACTCATCCAGCTGCGCAATAACTACGACAAAAACCTTTTTAACGGCGACATCGGCACCATCGTCAGCGTCGACCTGAGCAAGGGCACACTCATTGCCGACTTCGACGGCGATCACCACCTCTTTGAACGCAGCGAATTCAACGACGTGGCCCTGGCCTACGCCATCAGCATCCATAAATCACAAGGCAGCGAATATCCGGTCGTGATCGTACCGTTGCTGAAGGCGCACTTTATGATGCTCCAGCGGAACTTGATCTACACCGCGATCACCCGCGGACGAAAAAAGGTTTTTATCGTGGGCGAACCCGCCGCCTATGGCATGGCGGTGCGCAACGCCGAATCGAAAACCCGCTGTACCCATTTGCGGGAAAAAATTGCGGGAGTGCATCTTGCATCCGCTTCTTGAACCCGCGCCGGTGGCCCGCCGGCCGGGGCACCGCGGCCCACCCGCATTCACTGCAGGAATTTCCTGCTTTGCGGAATAAAACACCTGCTCCAGTCTCCCATTTGTAATGCAAGCCGAGGCTTTTCCTCAACTGGTTGAAACCTACTACGCCGCGCTCTACCGGTTTGCGTTGAGCCTGGCGAAGAATTCATCCGACGCGAGCGACCTCACCCAGCAAACCTTCTTCGTCTGGGCAACCAAAGGCGACAGCCTGCGTGATGAATCCAAGGTCAAAAGCTGGCTGTTCACCACCCTCTACCGTGAGTTCCTGCGCGGGCGGCGGCGGGGAGGACGCATGGTGGCCATCGACGACCTTGCCCCCGCCGAACAGGAAATTCCCGACGTGGAGACCGATTTGGTTGCCAAAATGGACGCCCCGCTCGTGATGGAAGCCTTGCAGGAAGTGGACGAATCCTTCCGCGAACCCCTCACGCTTTTCTACCTGCAGGATCTCTCCTATCTCGAGATCGCCGAAATCCTTTCCATTCCGATCGGCACAGTCATGTCGCGTCTTTCCCGCGGCAAGGCCCAGTTGCGGAGTTTGCTGGCGCAGAAGGCCACGAGCGGAAAGGTGATTGAATTTCCCAAACAGGGGGTGCGTTCATGAACCATCAAGAGGCCAAATTTATTCTCCGCGCCCGCCGCCCCAACGGTTCCGACGCCGCGGATCCCGTTTTTTCCGAGGCGCTGGCCGCCGCTGAAAACGATCCCAAATTGAAAGCCTGGCTCGAAAGTGAAGCCGCCTTTGACCGTGCGATGACCGGCAAGCTGGCTGAAATCCAGCCGCCTCCGGGTTTGAAGGCCGCCATTCTCGCCGGCTCACGGGTCAGCCGTCGCCCGCGATCGGGCGGCTGGAAAAATCCCGTGTGGCTTGGCCTCGCCGCAGCCATTGCGATCACCGCGCTCGTCGCCACGCGTTTCATTCCGAGCCGTCCGTCGGCCAGGGATTTTGGTGAATTTGCCCTGAACGAACTCGCCACGGCTCACGACGATCACAACGGACACCGGCCGGAAATGAGCGCGATGCAGGCGCGCCTCAGCAATGCGTCACTCCCCCTGCCCGGCAACATCAAGCTCGATGCCGACGAACTGCGCCGGCTCGGCTGCCGCACGGTCCGCTTCGGCGGGCGTGAGGTGTTTGAGATTTGCTTTCAACGCAACGGCAACTGGTACCACCTCTACGCGTCGCGAGTGGAAAATTTTGCCCGCGGCTCAGCCGATGCGAAAGCACTTCTCACCACTCACGGACATTTCACTTCCACTGCCTGGAAGGATGACCAGTTTGCCTACGCCCTCGTGACGTACGACGGCGCAGGGGCAATGAAGCAAATCATCTGACCACGACGGGAAACTAGGCGGAGTTTTGAATCCCGGCGGTGATCGGGATGGGCGAACCTCCGCTCCAGAGCGGGCCCATTTGCCGGGCCGGTCTGGCCGCCTCCGTGGTCCAGGCCATTTCTTCAGACGACAATTCACCCAGGAGCTGCCGGACTATTTCGGGCTTCAAGGCCTTGAGCACTGCACGACCGATCGGGTTCATGTGCAGCCACGCCGGTTGCCGCAGGATGCGGGCCCCGCGTTCGAAATAAAAAGCATCGAGAGTCGTATTGCCGTGATACATCCCGGGAAACAGGCGGGCGAGTCCCGGACTAGTGGCCGCGTTTTCCCGGATCACATGGAGCATCAATTCCGGCAAATGATTCGCCAAAGCGTCGGCCGCACAAATGAGCGTGGCGCAAAACAGGGTATCCTCGTGGCGGAATGAGGTGCTGACTCCCATCAGCCTGCCTTCATGATAGGCGCCCAAGACCACCATTCCCGGCAGCCAAAAGAGATTGTCCGCCCACCAGCCAAAGCTCGCCTCGTCCTGACGGTGTGCACCCACGCCATAACCGGTACGCCGGATAAAATCCAAATAGAGCGGATAGCCTTCGCGCTTGAAACGCGCCACGTCCGTCAAACGCTCCAATGAGAAATGCGCCCCCGCGCGCTTGACGCGACGACGTCGCTCGGAATTCAGGGAGGCCAGCGAATAGGTGCGCGGTTCCACGAACACCAGGCAATTGAGATGCGAGTTTGCCGGCGCTCCGGCGGGAACAGCGTGTTGGAATGCTCCGAACACCGGTACTCCCGGCCCGGTCGAGTTTCGCGGATCCATTTCCCGGAAAACGTAGAGTGGGCGGTAAAAAAAAGGCCTCACGCGGCGCCAGGATACGCCCCCGACCCGGGAAATTTTCAGCCCGAGGGCGCGCTCATGATAAGCATGCTGATCGCTGCTGATTTCGTTCCAGTTAAATGAAAGGCTCACGTTCGTAAACTGGGTTTGAATGAAAGTGCAGGTCGCACGAAAAACCCCGGCCGGATGACAAACCAATACTGTCCGCCGAAATGTTCCCACGCGTTGCCCGCTCAGAGGGCAAGGTCACAATCGCTGTTTGCCGTCACAAACTGCCAAGAGTAACAGCGCCGAAAGATTCGTAAAACTGCCCGGATTGCTTTCCGACACCTGCACCCCGACTGGCACAATCCCAACGGTTTTCCCCTTGGCCAACAGGCAGGTGCGATTTTGATTGCGAGACCGCACCTCCTGTTTTCATCAGCTTTGCAGGGAATTCCTCGTCCCGAACAGTTGATCGTTCCCAGTAAATCCCCCAAAAGAGACCCAGTCATGAACACCGATGAAAAAGAAATTCGCGAGCTGGTGCAAAAGTGGATGGCCGCGACCAAGTCGGGAGACGTCGCCACCGTCCTCAGCTTGCTGACTGACGACGTGGTTTTTCTTGGAGCCGGTCGGCCGCCGATGACGAAGGACTCTTTTGCCGCCGCATCCGCGGCCCAGGCAAAACCAGGCAGTCCCCAAATCGACGGCACGAGTGAGATCCAGGAGATCAAGGTGCTGGGTGACTGGGCATTCATGTGGACCAAGCTCAGGGTCTCCGTGCAACCACCGGGAACGACCAAACCGATCGTCCGGGAGGGAAACACCCTGTCGATTCTCCGAAAGAACAACGGCCGGTGGCAATTGGCACGCGATGCGAACATGCTGGCGCTCGTGAAGGAAGGCTGATTTCCCGAGGGAAATCGTGCCCTCGGAGGGAAATGCAACGGGACGGTTACGGCGCCGTTAAACCGAGGTTACGCGCGCCTTTTGGTTTTGCGAACGCCCTCGCGCAAGGCGCAGGTTGCTGGTATTCCACCTATGCCCGCGCTGAGCCTGCCTCCCATGTTTTCCCTCGTCGCGCAATTCGGCCGCCAGCCCACCGCGCCTTTGCGCATCTGGCTGCGCACCACGGAATATAAATTCCGCCCACCGCGCGCGACGCCGCACAAACCCTTGGTTCGTACCCGTCAGGACTCCGTGTTCCTCAACCGGCAAGCCGGCCTGCATCAACAGGCGGACATTCTGGTGGAGGAACGTCCCGGTCCGTTGCCTACCATCGTCGTGGGCGGTTTCGTGCCGAATGCGGTCGATTCATTTTATCTGCTGCGCCCCAGTCTGACCGCGCACGGCAGTGTCTACTATCTGAACTATCCCCGGCGTGGATTCTCCACCGAACTTTTCCTCGCACAGTTGGAAGACCTCATCGAAGAGATCGCCGTCAAGCGGGGACAAATTCCCTCCCTCATTTCCGTCAGCTTCGGCGCCGGCGTCGTCATCGAAATGCTGCGGCGTGCCCGCGCGGAAGGACGTGAGATTCCCCTCGCCGGCCTGGTCCTGGTCAGTCCTGTCGCCTGCACCGCCGATTTGCTTGATGCCAGCGAGCCAAAGCCCTCGACGCTGCTCGGCCGGATCATCAAACCGTATCTGGTGACCAGCGGACGGGCCGACAACGCGATCGTGGAAAAATCCCGGGCGGTTTTTCTGAAAATGTTTGAAGCCGGTGCGCAAAACAAAGCGGCGCTTCGCTTTCTGCTCACGCGGGAGGAAACGATCCGGTTGCGCGATTCCGTGCTCGGCACCATCAGCGAGATCGACAGCGTCGGAGCAAGCGAACGCGTGCGGGCGTTGGCCGACATGTCCCCGTTGTCCGCGCCCACGTCACTCTTCAGTGGGCCCGCCCTCGTCCTGTTTGCCGAGAAGGAAACCTCCGTCCTCGTCCAAAGTTCGCCGACCTGGCGCGAGCTGCGGGAACGCTGCACCGCCTGGTTTCCCCGGGGTCGCTGCCTCACGGTGACCAACGCGGCGGACAATCCCGTGCAACACGCGTCGTTGATCTTTCACGTCCAGAATTTCCAGCCCCACCTCGTTACCTTCTATCGCAGCCTGCGCACCTTGCTTCGCCAGGCGGCCTGATTTATCATGAGCACCGCGGTCCTCTCTCCCTTCGGTCCCCCACCCTCGTCCGCCGCGACCGGCAAGGTGGCGGGATTCCTCGCGTCCACGTTCGCCAATCATACGGCGCGTCGGTTGAAAAAACACGGCGATGGCGTGGGCACACAATACAAGGTGCTCGGAAAACTGCTCGGGGATTTGAGCGGCACCGCCTTCGGCCGCAGCGAAGGCATCGAACCGGACCTGAATTACGAAACGTTCCGCGCCCGTCTCGAGCCGCGCACCTACGAGGATTTTGTCCCGTACATCGAACGAATGAAGGCCGGCGAGTCCGGCGTGCTGCATCCGGGTCGTTGCGCCCATTTTGCCGTCTCCTCCGGCACCACGGCGGGCGCGTCGAAATGGCTGCCGGTCAACGACGCCATGCTGGAACACTTTCGCGATGCCGGGCTTGATTCGTTGTTTTTCTATTCCCTGCGCCGGGGCAACGGTTCGGTGTTTCACGGCCGTCATCTCTTTCTCGGCGGCAGCACCGCGCTCACTGAACTCCCGGGCACCAATCCTCCCATCCGCTACGGCGATCTCAGCGGAATCAGCGCGCTGAATCTTCCCGGCTGGACCGAGAAATATCTCTACGAGCCCGGCACGGAGATCGCGCAGATGACCGACTGGCCGGCCAAACTGGCCGCCATCACCGCCCGCACCTGGCGCAGCAATATCACGCTGCTCGCTGGCATTCCCAGCTGGCTGCTCGTGCTGGCCGCCGCGATGCGCGAGCACGCGAAGGAAAAAACCGGCTTCACTCCAGCCACCTTGAAGGAACTCTGGCCCAACCTCGAATGCCTTGTACACGGCGGCGTGCCGCTCGCTCCGTTCGCCGACGAACTGCGGGCCGCCATGGGCGAGGACGTTTCTTTCCACGAGGTCTATCCCGCGTCCGAAGGTTTCATCGCCGTGCAGGATGCCGAGCCCGAGGCGGGCCTACGGCTGCTCGCCGACCGGGGAATTTTCTACGAATTCATTCCCCGCAGTGAATACGACGAGGACAATCTTCCCCTGACCGATGGCAGCTGCGTTCCGCTCGAAGGCGTGAAGCCGGGGATCGACTACGTGCTGTTGATGACCACGCCCGCCGGGCTGGTGCGTTATGTGATTGGCGACGTGGTTCGCTTCATCAGCACAACCCCGCCCCGCCTGATTTACGTGGGACGGATCAAACTTCAACTCAGCGCGTTTGGGGAACATGTGATCGAACGCGAACTCACGGAAACCCTCGCCACCATCTGCCGGATTCACCAGCGGGTCGCCGTCAATTTCCACGTCGCCCCGCTGTTCCCGAATCCCGCGGCCGGACGACGCGTGGGCGCACACGAATGGTGGATCGAACTGCGCGACACCGACAAAGCGCCGCCACTGCAAGCACTCGCCTTCGCGGCCAACCTCGATCGGGAGCTCAGTTCACGCAATGACGACTACGCCGCGAAACGCGCCGGCGGCGGCCTCGATCTGCCGCAGCTCCGCATCGTTCCCGAGGGATTTTTCGAACGCTGGCTGAGAAAGAGCGGCAAATGGGGCGGTCAAAATAAAACGCCCCGCTGCCGCTCGGACCGTCGCATCGCAGACGAATTGGCTCAGTTGCTGTAATGCAGGAAGGTAGGGCCCGTTGCCCTCAACGGGCTTTCAGGACATGCGATGGATAACCATCCCCTGCCCAACCCGGGAAATCCGACGTCACCCAACAAACGCCGGACCACGTCCATCACCGAGTTTCACTTTTTGCCCGGAGACCAAACCCCGGCGCAGAAATTGCCGCGCAGCCGCGACCGCAGCTTCAATCGATTTACCGCGCGCCAAACCCAAGGCGATCACCGCAGAGAGCACACACCCGGTACCGTGGGTGTTGCGCGTTTTCACCCGTACACTCTCGAACCAGCGCACGCGTCCTTCTTTCGTCACGAGACAATCCCGGCACAGGGCGCCGGGGCCATGCCCGCCCTTGATGAGCACCGCCTCACTGCCGGCTTCAAGAATGAGACGGGCGGCGGTTTCAACGTCTCCCCACGTTTGCACGCGTCGGCCCGACAACACTTCCGCTTCGGGCCAGTTGGGCGTGACCAGAGTGGCGTGGGGCAGCAGCCATTTTCGAAGTTCCGCGACGCCCCGCTTCGATAAAAACCGCGTACCACTGGTCGACCCAATCACGGGATCGACGACAAAGGGAATCTTGCGACCCGCCTTGAATGCCGCAGCCACGACCTTCACTGCCGCCGCTCCCGGCAACAGACCGGTTTTAATCGCTGCCACCGGAAAATCATCCAACACCGCGTTGATTTGCGCGGCCAGCAACGCCGGCGAAACCGCCTGCCACGCTTCGATGCCCCGACTGTTTTGGGCGGTCACTGCCGTAATCGCCGTAGCTGCGTAGCCCCCCAGCGCGTGAATCACCCGGCTGTCCGCCTGGATGCCCGCACCGGCACCACTATCCGAGCCGGCAATCGTGAGTACACACGGTCGTGATTTCATGAACCCGGTTTTTTCCATTCCTCGTATCCGCCCCGCAAGCTCGCCACCGACACAAATCCATATCGCGCACGCAATGATTCCAGCGCCCGCAGGCTGCGCGCCCCCCGCGCGCAATACACGACTGTCGGCCGGTCACGATCGAGGGTGCACAGGTCCGCCTTCGCGCCTCTCTCCAAAACCCGCAGCGGAACATGCACCGAAGGTTCGATTGAACCGAGCCGCCGCTCCCAGTCCTCGCGAACATCGATCAACTGCATCACCCGAACCCGCGGACGCAGTTCAGCGATGGTAATTTCGTCGGCCACAGGCTGCCCGTCCGCCCTCGCACACGTCTCACCGTAACCCTCCGGCGGCAGCTCACGGAGGGTTCGCACCGACGGATCAGTCGCAAAACGAACTGTGCGCGTTTTCATGCTCAACGCGTCCCAAAGAAACAGCCGACCCGAAAGCGGCTCGCCGATGCCCGTGATCAGCTTGATCGCATCAGTCGCCTGCATGGTACCGATCAATCCCGGTAATACGCCAATCACTCCCGCCTCCGCGCAGTTTGGCACGGCGCCCGCCGTCGGGGGCTCAGGAAAAAGACAGCGATAAGTCGGGCCTCCGTGCCAGTTGAACACGCTGACCTGCCCCTCGTAGCCATGAATCGCTCCGTAGACGAGCGGGCGATCCGCGATCACACAGGCGTCATTGGCCAGATAGCGGGTCGTAAAATTATCCGAGCCGTCGATCACCACGTCGTGGGCCGCAACCAGATCAAGTGCATCGTCACGATTGAAACGCGCCGCAATCGGCTCGATCTCGATCAACGGATTCAGCGCCCGCAACCGGCGCGCCGCCGCTTCCGCCTTCGGTTGCCCTGCGTCTTCAGTGGCATACAAGACCTGGCGCTGCAAATTGGAGACCTCGACCACATCCGCATCGATCACGGTGATTTTTCCCACTCCGGCCGCTGCGAGATAAAGCAGGGCCGGACAACCCAGACCGCCGGCGCCTATCACCAGCACGCGGCCGGCTTTCAACTTCGCCTGCGCCTCGGGTCCGAATCCCTCGAGTGACAGGTGACGCTGGTAACGGGAAATTTCCTGGAGGGAAAAAGACATTTCAGGCAGTGATCATCCGCTGGCCATCGTAAGTGGGATCCCAATCCTTCCAGACCGGTTCATATCCGTTCTCCCGCAAAAAAGCCGCGACTTCCGCCGGGCTGCGCTCGTCGCTGACCGCAAACTGCTCGAGCGATTCTTCGCCGTTCGCATAACCGCCGGGATTCGTCTTCGAGCCCGCGCTCATCGAGGTAAATCCGAGTTTGAAGGCGTGATTGCGAAAGTGCGCGCTTTCCCGCGTGGAGAGCGAGAGCTCCACCTCGGGACTGAACAGCCGGAACGCACACGTCGCCTGGATGAGATCGCGCTCATTGAACGGCGTCACGGCGATCTCGCCCCCTTCGTGCGGCCTCAGTCGCGGAAAGGACAGACTGTAGCGGGTCCGCCAATAGTGTTTCTCGAGATAATTGAGGTGCAGGCCGGTGAACCATGCATCCGCCCGCCACTCCGAGAGTCCGAACAACGCACCCAATCCAATTTTTTTTACTCCCGCGCGCCCGAGTCGGTCAGGCGTCTCGAGCCGGTATGCAATATCCGATTTCGGTCCTTTGAGGTGAAATTGGGGATAGATCGCAGGGTCGTAAGTCTCTTGATACACCAACACACTGCTCAGCCCGGCGGCGGCGAGCGTTTCGTAGTCCGCCTGGTCGAGCGGCTGAACCTCGATCGACAGGCTGGAAAAGCGGGAGCGCAGTAATTTCAGCGCGTTCTCCAAATAAGCCACTCCGTAGCGGGACGATTCGCCGGTCACCAACAGCACATGGTCAAACCCGTGACGACCGAGCACGCCGGCTTCGGCCAGAATCTCATCGTCGGTGAGTGCCTTGCGCGGAATCCGGTTCTGCGCGCTGAAACCACAGTAGGTGCAAATATTCGCGCAGACATTCGTGAGATAGATCGGCGCATACAGCTGCATGGTGCGCCCAAAGCGTTCGACGGTCAGCGCGTGGCTGAGCGCGGCCATCTCCTCGAGCAATGGCGCCGCCGCCGGCGAGAGCAGCGCCGCCAGATCGTCGAGCGTCAGCCCACGGCCCGCACGACCGAGTGCGCGAAGCACGTCCGCGGGAGTGCACGCCGCGATGCGTTTCGCAACTACTGCGAAATCGTGCTGCCGCCAGGTTTCGAGGAAAGTGCTCATGAAGATCGAATAAGTCCCATGAGACCTATATCCCCAGAAACGCCGTCAACGGCGACGTCGCGCTCGCCTCCACCCGCACGCTGCGGCCCGCGACTCCCGCTTCGTACGCCAGGCGCCCGGCTTCCACGCCGTGCTTGAAGGCGAGCCCCATCGCCACCGGGTCGGCGGCCGCCGCGATCGCGGTGTTCACCAACACCGCATCCGCACCCATTTCCAGCGCCGCGGCCGCATGCGATGGCACACCCAGCCCGGCATCGATCACGACCGGCACGCGCGCCTGCGCGATGATGATTTCCAAAAAGGCCCGCGACTCGAGTCCGCGATTGCTCCCGATCGGCGCACCGAGCGGCATCACCGCCGCCGCGCCGGCTTCCTCGATTTGCTTGCAGAGCACCGGGTCCGCATGGACGTAAGGCAGCACGACAAATCCGCGTTTCACCAACTCACGCGTCGCCAGCAGGGTTTCGACGGGATCGGGCATCAGGTATTTCGGATCCGGATGAATCTCAAGTTTCAGCCAGTTCGTCTCGAGGGCCTCGCAGGCGAGTTCGGCCGCGAGCACCGCTTCCTTCGCATCGCGCACCCCGGACGTATTGGGCAGCAAGCGATGGCGGTCGCGATCAAGCCAGGAGACAATGTCGTCCGCCGCGCCGTCGGTCCGCACGCGGCGCAGCGCAACCGTCACCAGTTCCGCCCCGGACGCGGCAATGCTTTCAGCCATGACCGCACCCGAGCTGTATTTGCCGGTACCGAGAAAGAGCCGGGAGCGCAATTCAACGCCAGCGATGACAAGAGGGGAAGTTGACATGATCAGGAGGAGGCGCCCCACGCGTCGACAAAGGCGGCGTGGTTGGCGGCAATGAGGTTGTCGGTATAAAGCGCTGACGAAACCGCGACCCCGGCGAGTCCCGCCTGCCGCAGCCCGGGCAAATCAGCCGGCTTCACGCCGCCGATCGCCCACGCCGGGAGTCCGGCAAGCAAGGGCACCATCGTCCTGATGCCTTCGAGGCCGAGCACGGGAGCCAGTTTTTGCTTCGTGGGGGTGAAACGCAGCGGTCCGATTCCCACGTAGTCGAGCGTGGAGGAAGCAGCCCGGTAGGCGTCGGTCGCAAAGTTGACCGTCCCGCCCAATAATTTTTTCGGACCCAGCCGTTTGCGGGCCGACGTCCACGACTCATCGAGACTCCCGAGGTGGACGCCATCGGCACCGGAGGCCAGCGCGACGTCGACACTGTCATTGATCGTGCAAAGCGCGCCGCGCGCATGACAAGTCGCGACCACCTCGCGCGCGGTCGCAACACAAAAATCAGGCGCGGCGTTTTTCATGCGCAATTGGATCCAACGCG